>JAYVFX010000602.1:0-5281 GCA_043772795.1 Deltaproteobacteria bacterium | reverse complement strand
GTTCAAGTGCAAGCGTCCCTCAAGAGCTGGGTACAAGCGTTAAAAAGCAAAGACCGGGCAGCGGTGATGACGTTCGGTAAAGAGGTCAAGCTCATTCGCGATTTTACAGGTGACAAAGAAAGTTTACAGAAGGCCGTAGATGCACTCGCAGCGACGGATGATCTTACTCAACTTCACCAAGGATTTATGCGTGCGTTAGAGATGGGGAAACGTGCGGACACTGATCTCCCACAGTATCGTGTGATCGTGACGTTGTCGGATGGGCAAGACGACTTTCCCGGTGGAGTGACCTACCAAGAGGTTCTCGACCGGCTGAAAGAGGATCGGGTGCCGATCTATACACTCGGGTTTACCCCTCCTTCTCTCACAGTGAAGGATAAAGATGCCCTCAAAGCTTTGGGAATTTTGGCACGGACGTCGGGCGGAGAGTATCTCGAAGCAAAGGGAGATCGACTCGAAGCCGACTACGCTGCGCTGCGCCAACGCATTCGCCGGATATTTGTGGCGCACTTCTCCTGCTCGAACTGCGTGGCCGACGGACAGATACATCGTCTACAACTTACACACAGTGCAGGGACAAAGACCTTGACCGATGGCTTCTCTCTTCGTCTGCTCCCCCAAGCTCCGCTTGTCACTCCTACCAACACCAAGAAAACATGGTGGCCCTACGCGGCAGGCGGAATCGTGGTTGGCCTTCTCGTCGGGGTACCGTTCTTGTTCCGCGCCAAGAAACCGATGCCAGCGCCAGTAACCGTGGAACCTGAGTTGTCGCTTCCTTCTACTATTGCCTCTCCAACCAGAGAAACTGGCCTACGCATACGCTTGACTGCGGTGGGAAACTCAATGACGACGAAAACCTATGACGTGGACCTTGTCGATCAAGCAGTCGTTGGACGGCACCCTACGGAGTGTGCTGTGGTCATTACTGATGACCTAGAAGTTTCTGCACGTCATTGTGTGCTTGTTCGTGAACAAGAAGTTGTCTTCGTGCAGGATCTTGAGTCGCGGAATGGAACGCTGGTCAACGGTGTACCGATCGTTGGTCGGCACAAATTGCATGAAGACGATCTCCTATTACTCGGGCGGACGAATTTGCGATACTCGCTCAAGAATCGGGGAGCTGTATGATCGTGATCCCAGGCAACGCACAAGCTGTGGGTGAGCGTCAAGAGCAGCAAGACGCTTTTGGTTTTACGGATAAAGACGATGCCGCTTTTGTCGCGCACGGTGGCGTGCTGGCTGTGGTTGCTGATGGCATGGGTGGGATGGCTTTGGGGCAACAGGCCGGCCAATGCGCGGTGAACACGTTATTAGAAACATACGCAGAAAAATTACCTGAAGAAAATATTTCTGAAGCCTTGATGCGTGCTCTCCATGGTGCAAATACCGCAGTCGTGAAGCTTGCCGAAGAGGCCGGGTTAACGGGAGAGGTCGGCACAACGGTTGTCGCAGCGGTGATCCACCAAGGCCAATTGTATTGGGTGTCGGTAGGGGACAGTCACTTATACCTGTATCGTCAGGGAACTCTGAAACAACTCACGACGGATCACATCTATGCAGCCGAACTCGCGAAGGCGGTGAGTGGGGGAGAACTGAGCCAAGCAGAAGCTGAGCAACATCCGGAGCGGCAGAGCCTGACGAGCTACGTGGGGTTAGCACCTCTTACTGTGATTGATGCGAACACGATCCAGTTGGCGATTGGCGACCGACTCCTGCTCTGTAGTGATGGGTTATACGGAGGCCTGAGCAAAGCCGAGATGGCTGCCGAGTTGGCTGGTGATCCACATCGTGCGGCTGAGACCTTGATTCGCCAGGCCTTGGTGAAGCGGCATGCACGTCAGGATAACCTGACCGCGGTGGTCATGGCCTGGGAAACTGAGGGATGGATCGAGCCGCAACAACTGAAGCAACAGGCTGACATCCCTAAGACGCGCATGGCTTCGCGTATCGGGATCGGCGTTGCCATCTTACTGGCGTGGATGACGGGGTTTGTTATGGGGCGGTACTGGGAAACAGCGAGAAGAGCGATGACAAACACAGAGCAGAAAGGTGAGGCTTCCCGGACTTTTTCTTCTCCACAGGAAGAAAAACTCTCCAGCACAACACCAGAGAAGAAAGTTCCAAAGGAGGGAACGAGCAATGAGTAGCGGTGCGGGTTGGAGAGTATTTGCGTTGCTGGTTCATTTTGCCTCCCCTCTCTCGATCTTGACAGGAGCCTTGGTACCTAGCGGTGCCTGGGCTGAACGAGTTCCGCCCATCGACAAGATGAAAGAGAGTACAGTCCTGGTCTTCTGCGTAAATCGTGTCGGCGCAAATGTCCAAAGGGCGACAGGGTCGGGGTTTGTCATGGGCGGGGGAAAACAGGTAGTGACGAACTGGCATGTGGTCTCATGTACGGCAGAAGGCGGGACAGCGGGAGTTCTTCTTGGGAATCAGACGATACCAGGAAAAGTTCTCGGATCTTCAACCCGAAAAGACCTCGCCATTCTCGAACCGGAGCGTCCGTTGGGAAAACCAGCGGCAATGCTCGTAACCAGTGATCGTGTGACCGAGGGACAGGCTGTCTATGCGTTAGGGTTTCCTGGAGAAGCCCAGGCTCGGAGTGAAGAGTTCAATGTCTCCGTTACCAAAGGAATTATCAGCGCGCTCGTCACCTCCCAGACCGGTGTCCATCAGTATCAAACCGATGCAGCCATCAACCCTGGGAACTCGGGGGGCCCACTGTTTAATGAAGATGGTTATGTGATTGGTATCAACACCGCGAAAGCACTCGCGGCGGCGGTTGTGGTTGGGCCTGATGGAAAGTTGACAACCGAACGACTCCCTTCGGGAGAAGGAATCGGCTGGGCGGTGCAGATTGATGAGTTGATTCCGGAATTACAGAAACTCCGTGTGACCTATCAGATTGCACCACGACCTTGGCTGAGTACGTTTCTTCGCTTCTCTCCGTTCGACTCACCTATTGCTTTCCTGGTGTTGGGACTATTGGGCGTAGGAGGGATTGTGGCTGCCTTAATGGCCACGCCACGTGGCCGTGGGTTAGTTGGAAATGTGACCAAAAGCAGCCGCGCAAGCTTTGACCGCTACCTCTCGCACCGTTCCTCCTCTGTCTTACCACGCAAACCAATATTGCGTGGCATTGCCGGGCATTTCCGTGGCAGCGTTCTCGAACTGGCGGACGAAACGCTCACCCTCGGACGTGATCCCCATACCTGTCAGTTAGTGTTCCCTACTACCATGACAGATATTGGTCGCACCCACTGTACCCTTCGTTTCGATCAGAAGGAGCAAGCTTTTTGGCTGCAAGATTGCAAATCGACAAATGGAACTTTTCTTCAATCTGGGGAACGTCTGCCAACTGAGCAGCCTAAACGCTTACGGCCAGGCGACCGCTTTTACTTGAGTGATCAGACCACCAGTTTTGAAGTTCAGTTAGAAAAAAATTGAGGAGACAAAGCCATGGCGATGCAGCGGTGTAAACAAGGGCACTATTACGAAGCGGACAAGTACAGTACCTGCCCGGCGTGCGGCATTGATGGGCTTGATGTCGGTTCTACAAAACCGAAGGGGCGCGAAGACAAGCCAAAGGGTCTTAGTGACGCTGGCATTCCACCGCTGCCGTCGACGCAAGCCAAGGGACAAATACCCCCTGATCGCGTTGAAGAGATGCGAACCGTGGGAATGATCCAAAAGAAAATCGGGATCGATCCGGTTGTCGGGTGGCTGGTGTGCATCGAAGGGGCTGAACGCGGGCGCGACTATCGCCTCCGCAGTGAACGAAACCTGATTGGTCGATCTCCCTCAATGGACATCTGTATTAATGGCGATGACACCATCTCACGCAACTCTCACGCTGTGATCTCATTTGAGCCGAAGCACGGAGCGTTTCGTCTGTCGCCGGGCGAAGGACGTGGACTCGTGTATGTGAACGAAGAAAGCGTAGACATCCCGACGGAACTCAAGGCTCACGACATTATCGAGCTGGGACAGACGAAGCTCATGTTTGTGCCCTTCTGTGGCGAGCGCTTTCGCTGGGCGTAGCGCACGATTGAGAAAAATAAATCATCCATGGTGAAAAAAGGAGTACCAATATGGACCTCGATCGGTTGTGTATAGGCTGTATGGGAGAAAAAGGCGAAACCCAAATATGTTCATTGTGCGACTACGATGAAAACCAGAAGATCTCTCCGCTCGCGTTGACGCCGCGGACTATACTGAACCAGCAATATCTGATCGGTCGTGTGCTGGGAGCGCCGGGTGGGTTCGGAGTCACGTACCTCGCCTGGGATATTAGCCTAGCCACGCCTGTGGCGATAAAAGAATACATGCCACGAGCATTGGTGGCACGAGACCCCAATCGATCGACAGTGCTGCCTCACTCACAAGGGGATGAAGAACTGTTTCGTTACGGCCTCGAACAGTTTCTTGATGAAGCGCGACTACTCGCGCAGTTCGATCATCTCAATATCGTCCGTGTGCGCTCGTTCTTTGAAGCCAATGCGACTGGCTATCTGGTGATGGATTACTATCGGGGCATGAATTTGGCCGAATACGTCAAGCAGAGCGGCAAGCTTCTGGCGAAGCCTGCACTTTGGGTGATGATGCCAATTCTCGACGGTCTACGGGAAGTGCATGAGCGCGGCGTGCTACACCGCGACATCAAGCCGCAAAATATCTACATCATCGCCGAGCGCAGGCGATCGATTCTGCTCGATTTCGGTGCGGCTCGTGCAGCAATGCAAGGACGCAGCCAAGGCTTGACCGCAGTTCTGACAGAAGGCTTTGCTCCCTACGAGCAATACGATCGGCACGGGCAGCAGGGGCCGTGGACAGACATCTACGCCTGTGGAGCGACGTTGTATCACATGTTGACTGGCCAAGTGCCGCCATCTGCGTTTGAACGAAAGATTCGTGAGCAACTAATTCCGCTTGAGCACCTCATTCCTGATCTCCCACCGAGTGTTTGCAATGGTGTCATGCAGGCGTTAGCCGTCGAGCCGCAACAGCGTCCGCAAGATGTACGTACGTTTCAGTCTTTATTGACAGGGAATGGACAGATCAGCCTGAGTTCAACCGTTTCTGTCTCCTTTGTTGAGGTTGAGTGCTCCCAATGTCGCGTGAAAAACCGCGTACCGACGGGATCCGCACTCGCTGATATGAAGTGTACAAACTGTTCGACTCCGTTAGGTGGACCTGCATTTTTCAGCGGTGCGGTGCCAACCACCACGCCCGCGGCACATCTCGGTCTTTATAACACGTCCTTCGCTCTAATGACGAAAAA
>JAYVFX010000601.1:0-4335 GCA_043772795.1 Deltaproteobacteria bacterium | reverse complement strand
GATCGCCTCGCGCGCACCAATCTCCTCCCGCCTCTGCCCGTCCTTATCCGCACCGCCGCTCAGCCCCCTTAATTACCCGGCGTTTTGGAGCAATTACGTTTCTGCCCCCCTAACCCCCCGGTTTTGTTCACGTTGGGAAACTGCGAGTGACTCATCCCAAAACTTCGCGTCAGTGATGCCTGTTTGCACCCCTGTCAGCGCGCGTTTGCGTGATTCTAAAACACGGAGCGGGGAAAAGTTTGGCGAACTCGTGCGGAACCGTGGAACATCGCGTCAGGCTGTTCGCGGCCACCGCACCGCCCTCCCCGCTCCGTCACCGACAGACAGCGATTCTCAACTGCCATATGCTGTAGATCGTCACCCATCTGTGCGCTGGCTTGCCCACGCTGTGTTACGACTGGACCCCTCGTACTTTCGTTCACGCAGGTGCGTACACTGCCTCCAGGCGGTCGATGTAAGCGTCAATGTCTGCCTGGAGTTTGCGGATTTCGTCTACTGGCCCCTCCGCCATAATCGCGAAGTTCCTCGGATTCTTTGGCAATATGTCTACCCGCAAGCTATCGAGCGCGCGACACAGCCCTTGAATCTGTTCGATGGCTTGGTGCAGTTGGGCGTCGGTGGTAATCATATCCGTATGCTCAGGGGGAATCGCCACAACTCCCCTACTCCACGCGTCAGTTCGACCACGCGTGCGCAGTGTTCAATCCGGCGTCACTCGCGATCTTATTGCGTCGCAGCCAGGCGCGAAACAAGGCTTCGGCCTCCGGCGATAACACCACCGTAACGTTCTCGCCACTCTCATCAAACGCGGCCTGTTCAATGAGGGTAAATAACTCCTGTGGATGAGTCGGTCCGTCGTTTGGCTCCAGCCAGGGACGAAGACCATCCACATACTTCTGTAGCGCGAGTTGAAACGTCTTCTGGTTCCTTGGGGTACCGGTGCTGCGCATGATTTCTGCCAGGAACTGAACGATAAGATCGCGAGGGATCTCGTCAGCGATAGAAGCCGGAACCTTGGGAGGTTTTACGTTTGACATACGCGTAGTGTCCCTTGTCTTCTAAATAAGTGGTTTATAGTGAAACACAAGAAGTCTACCAATAATCGGCGACGTATCTCTACCCGCCATGCCGCTCTAACCAGTCCACTAATGATGCCTCCATGACGTCCTGTTTGGAATATGGCTCTGTTCGGGTGAGTTTACGGTTCATAGCGATACGTTCCAATCGATCCCAATTTTCTTGTTTCAACCTGATAGTTATTTCTTTTCTTCCTCCACTAAAGGATTGCTTGCTTGCATGATTGCTTACACGATTGCTTTCTTGTTTATCTTGTCCCTCACCTGCTTCCTCCCGCGAGGGTATGGGTTTCGACGTTTCTGATAGTGAAGAAATCGAAGGCGTAAATGCTTCTTCCAACGTTACTCGCTTACTCACCGCAAACCTCCGTAAAAAGCATTTCTATTTCCTGAGCTGCCTTTTCTGCGCCGTCCATGCGCATCACTACACTTTTTTGAACCACGGCATCAGCATAAGCTTGCCGGAGGTGAAGCCCATTCTGAGCTACAGGGATAGCTAGTTTTTCCAATGCACCAGTGAGTGCCCGAGAGAGACGCGTCTTTGCTTGGAGCTTGTTCCGAACAAATAATGCCTCTGGTTTATCGCCTCGAACGACGTGCCGAGAATTTAGAATTCTGAGAGTCTGATCGGCAGCTTGAATATCTAGAAGAGAGGGGCCGCACGGCAAGAGCGCTTTGTCTGTGACATCAAGGATTGCTCTTGTGATTTCATCCAGACCGGCGGGTCCGTCGATGATGGTGTATTCATAGCGGCTAGCAATGTCGGCCACTTTTGCCACAATTTCGTCTGGTTGGTGAAGAGTAAGAAATTCAACAGTGGACGCTACACTATCAATCCAACGTGACGAGGACTCTTGATGATCGGCGTCAATCAACAAAACTTTTTGCCCCGATCCGCCAACCATATAGCGAGATGAACGGCAATAGTGGATTTGCCAACACCTCCTTTAGAGTTTGTCGTTGCGATAATCATGATTGTTTACTTACACGATTGATTGCTTGATTGCAAAATTACATAACTTAAGAAAACCAAAAACATTGTGAAAGTGTAAAATTTTGTGTAAAGTAAATTCATGAAAAGGTCTCTCCCACCCCTCCGTCTCCGTTATTCACCACTCGTCTACGTGATCGGCCAAGTCCGCATTTCGCCCGTCGTAGCGATTGAAAAGTACATCCCGGAGATCCAGGAGCAACTGCGACACAAGGGATTCCCCCGGTTCGCAAAAGGACAGATTCAGGAAATTCGTTTCGAGATCGATACCGCTCCAAAAGTACATATTGTTGACCGTTACGAGTTTCAGAACAAAGAAGGCACAAGCGGAATAACGTTGGCCACAGACTTTATCTCTCTCCATACGAGTAAATACGAGGTGTACGAGAAATTCGAAGAGACCTTCGGAACAGCGCTTGCCATTATTCATCAGGTAGTGAACCTCAGTTTGGTGGAAAGAGTAGGGCTACGGTACATTGATCTCATCCGACTCAGTGCTGAGGAAAAATTTAGTGACTATCTCCAATCTGGCTTACTAGGGCTCGAAGAGGAAAAACTCGGGGTGCAAAAGTCACTGAGTCGATTTGAGCTTGTGGGCGTTACCGACGTTGGGAAATTGGTGGTCCGTTACTCACAAAGTGATAATGGTACGTTCCTCCCACCAGATCTCATGCCGAGTCCTCTCAAACACGACGTACAAATCCCACTAGGGGAAACAGTAGCCTTCTTAGACCTTGATCACTTTGCGGAGGAATCACAGGACTTTGAGACTGGATCAGTACTGGAGACACTGGGGCACTTGCATGGAAATCTTGATCGAACCTTTCGGAGTGCGGTGACAGACGTTGCCCTACAAAAATGGGGAAGTGAGGTCGTAACA
Source organism: Deltaproteobacteria bacterium (assembly GCA_043772795.1). Lineage (GTDB taxonomy): Bacteria > Desulfobacterota > Binatia > Bin18 > Bin18 > VGTJ01. Next base: position 1,388 of record JAYVFX010000601.1, on the reverse strand, counting down.
TGACGAAAATAGCTCTCCTCAGTTTTGAAGATGCCCGATCGAGAACATCGCCACTCCGCGCAGAGGCTACCCTAGCTGATCAATTCTTTACGGAGAGGTCGACCGAAGTTACCGCTTTCTGGCAACAAACATGTAGTGTTGTTGCGACCTGTATGCTTGTAGGTACGGGAGGAACCGCGAGTGGGGCAACTGTCGCCTGGGTTCCCCATGATAGCCTAGGGTGTCGGGTGTCAACAGCAACTAAATTACTCCAGAACCCTTCGCTACTTCTCGACACACGCGAGCGCATGACAGGGTTACGACGTTATTTTTCTCTCACCGTTACGGACTTAGCCAAGATTCTACGCGTTGAACGGCCAACCATCTACGCTTGGTTAAAGGGCAGTTCAGAGCCACACCCTGGGAATCTCAGGCGGCTAGAAAAAATCTATCGGTTGGCCCAGGAATGGCGTGCAAAGTCTTCCGTCCCAATGGGCACTTCTGTCCGTGAGCCTTTCGATGACGGACGATCGGTTCTCGATCACTTGGCAGAAGAAAACTTACAAGAGCGGGCGATCAGGCACACCTTTTCGGTGGTAAAGTCGCGCCTTGACCAAGAGCGGACGACAAAAAGTGTTCGGAGACGGAGCGTGGACGAGTCGGCCCGAGTGCATGGATTCCCCCCCGTGTCGGAGACAGAACAAAAGAAAAATTTTGATGAGGCGACAAATCTGTAGCTCATAGGAGATCACCGTCTGTCTACTTCTCTCCTTTTGCCTCATTCGTCTTGGCGCCAGGGCACAGTCGCTCCTCTTCAATCGGTGGCCTCGGCGGAACTCAGCCCACCCCTTATCCGTGCCCTAGAATCGGATGCCCTGTTAATTCTGCTCAGCCAAGATTGCGATATTGCCCATTCTTCCTATGAGGCAGAACCCTACATTGAACTGCTCGTGGCCAGACCCATGCTGCAAGAGCAACACGATGGCGGTTTACTTCACGGCAAGAATCCTCGGCGCCTACAATTCACTGCCACCTTCGAGGGACGCAATCAACTCTACATGGTGAATATCATCGAAAAGATACGCCTTGATCGGCAAATCCTGCTCCAGGGCCTTCCGGACAGTCGAGTCCAAATTGATGTCGCAACAATTGATCTGCTTGCGAGATGGGCAGCCAAACGCTATACGCGGCCTGCGTTTCTGGATGAGTTTAACGAACGTTGCCGACCTGCAGCAAAGCGGGTGAGCACTCGTCTGAAAGCGAAAGGGCATCTCATCACTGGGTTGTTCCTTCAACTTGATTCTTACGAAGAATTACCACCCGAACAGGACTACCGTGTAATCCTCCGGGCCACGGCTCTCCCAGAGACCTGTGATGATCCAGAGCAGGAGAGGGTAATGTTATCGCTG
>JAYVFX010000600.1:0-9016 GCA_043772795.1 Deltaproteobacteria bacterium | reverse complement strand
GGGGAAAAAGACACAGTCAGTTATTGGGCTCGACGCTTCTCCTTATTTTTCCATACACAATTTATATTTCATTGGTGGCACTCTTATTGCTCAGTCTATCGTCATCATTCTTTCTTTAGGAGGGCACTGATGAAAAAGATGACACTGTTGTTGGCCACGTTGGTTATCGCGGGCGGGTCTGTGGGTCCCGTGTATGCAGAGAATCACCCAAATCCGACACTTCTCGTGCAAACCGCTCCGGATAATACCGGGAAGAATGTGCGCGACCGTGACGATAACACTCTTACCCCGGGCGACCAATCTTCGGATCAAGGCGATGTGGAGCTGACCCGTCGCATTCGCAAGGCGGTGGTAGCCGATAAGTCGCTATCGACCAATGCCCATAACATTAAAATCATCACGGTGAATGGGATGGTAACGCTACGGGGACCGGTAAAAAGCGAAAAAGAAAAGACGAAGATTGTAGCGAAGGCGCAGAAGCTGGCAGGTGCAAAACAGGTAGAGAATGAACTCGAAGTGGCGACACACTAACCTTTTACCCATATAAGATAAGGAGAACATTATGGCAAAAGCAGTATTTTGTATCGCGAAGAGTGAGGCCCAGACCACCACGATTGTGGATCAGTTAAAGGCAGCGGGTTTTTCTAGCAACGATATTTCAGTCCTGTTTCCTGATAAGACTGGAACGAAGGATTTTGCGCATGAGCAAAATACCAAAGCCCCAGAAGGCGCAGCGACAGGAGCAGGTACAGGTGGTGTGCTCGGCGGCGCGTTAGGTTGGCTCGTAGGCATTGGGGCCTTAGCTATTCCAGGCCTGGGACCGTTTATTGCAGCTGGCCCGATTATGGCAGCTCTTAGTGGTGCTGCCGCTGGCGCCGCACTCGGCGGTCTCTCGGGTGCCCTGATTGGGATGGGAATTCCTGAATATGAGGCCAAGCGCTACGAGGGAAAAGTGAAGGACGGCAACATGCTGATTTCGGTGCACACCGAAGATGGCACTGAGCAAACACGTGCCAAGGACATCTTCACACGCGCTGGGGCAGAGGACATCTCATACACGGAAGAGGCAAGCGTGTAAGTAGGCCAGTGCCTACCAGAAGTATTATGCCGCTGTGTTTCTGCAGGCGCTGCTCGGCGTTTGGGCCATTGGCACTGGGTCGATGGCCTAACATATATCGTACAGCCATAAAAAAGAAAGGACCTATATGAACGCAGTAGACCTCTTGAAAAAAGATCATGTGACGGTGAAAGAGCTCTTTACGCAGTTCGAGAAAGCAGGAGACCGTGCCTACCAAAAGAAGCAGGCAGTCTTTGAAAAGATCCACCATGAACTTGCAGCACATGCTGAGGTGGAAGAAAAATGCTTCTACCCCGCCGTAAAGCAAATTCAAGCAGAGGAAGTAAAGGACCTAGTACGTGAGGCGACCGAGGAGCATAAGGTTGTGAAAACCCTCCTGACGGAAATTGCGGCCATGTCGGCCCAGGAAGAGCAGTACGATGCCAAGGTGACAGTGCTCAAGGAGAGCGTTGAGCATCACGTCAAGGAAGAAGAAAGCGAGATGTTTCCGGCAACCACCAAGCATCTCTCCAAAGAGCGTCTAGAAGCGCTGGGCGTCGAGATGGCAACACGTAAGGAAGCCCTACTACACAAAAGTAGTGTGGGATAAACATTCCCTGCAGAACATCTAGACTGTCCCTATCACCCGCGTGTCGTTTTCGTACATCAAGATAGGCTGTAATTAAGGTCAGGCCGAGGGCAGGAGACTCCTCTCCGACCCCGAGATTTTTTCGCGAGACACTCCGGCTGCTCTGGTCTTCGGTGCTGACGCTTATGTCACTTATTGTTTTCGTCAGTGACGTGCTCTGTTGCCTATAGGGGCATGCGACAAGATGAAGTGGTTGCGGCCCATACGTTTCGTGGGTTGAAGGATACTTCATGCCGACTTCACAATGGTCAGCTCTCTTAGAAGCACTGATACCTCTCCTGTCCATAGCAACTATTGCATTACTCGTAACCATTCTTGCTCTGGCCCATGCGGTCTTCATTCCTGTGGCGTTGGCGGTCATGCTCTCGTTTATCCTCACTCCGGGAGTTAAAGCCTTAGAACGACACAGCTTCCCCCGGCTCGGAGCAGTTGCGGTAGTGGTGATACTCACACTCGGGATCGTCGGAGGGTTTGGTTACGTACTCAGCCGACAATTCAACGAGCTCGCGGCTCAGGTCCCTCAATATTCCAATACGATCAAGCAGAAGTTCGCTACCCTTCGTGCCAGCCGAAAAGGGGCGATCGCCGACATGCAGAAAACGGTCGATGAAGTCAGCCAACAACTGGACAAACAAGAAATGAAGGCCGAGCAGAAGGACAGCAAAAAAGCGGATGAAAAGACCCTTACAGTTAAGCAGAATGTCCAGCCGGTACTAGTAGTCCCCAGTGAGCCCACCGATGTAGAGCGGTTCTGGGGGATGGTTGCACCGATCTTCGAGCCACTCGCAACGGTTGGCATCGTTCTCATCCTGACAATTTTTATGCTGATCCAGCGAGAGGATATCCGCAATCGCTTCCTGCGGCTGATGGGCCACGGAAAGATCACTCTGACGACCCGAACGATGGACGAGGCCGGGCAGCGGATCAGCCGTTATTTGCTCACCCAGTGCCTCATCAATAGTGGGTTTGGAATCCTTGTGGCAGCGGCCTTGTTCTGGATCGACCTGCCTTATGCCGTCCTATGGGGCGTTACAGCTGCTCTGTTACGCTTTGTGCCCTACATCGGGTCACTGTTAGCCATGCTGATGCCCACGGCGTTAGCATTCGTGCTTTTTGAAGGATGGACACAGACTCTGACGACCCTAAGCCTTTTTTTGATCTTAGACGCTGTGACCGCCAATGTTGTCGAGCCGCTGCTGATTGGGCACCATACAGGCGTTTCCTCTTTGGCTTTGCTCGTCTCGGCTTTATTTTGGTCCTGGCTCTGGGGACCAGTTGGTTTGATTCTGTCTACCCCAATCACCGTCTGTTTAGCCGTAATAGGAAAGCATGTGCCGCGGCTAGAATTTCTCGCGGTGTTATTGGGGGATGAGCCAGCCCTAGAGACGGACATTAGCTTCTATCAACGGCTCCTGGCCGAAGATGAAGATGAGGCGAGCGAGATTGTCGAGCAGCAATTGCAGACCACATCCCGGGAGCAGGTGTTTGACGAGGTGCTCGTGCCAACCTTGCTCTTGGCTGAACGGGATCGGGTGCGCGAGGAGATCTCAGAGGCCGAACAGAAGTTCGTGCTGCAGGCGACTCGCGATATCGTGCATCACGTCGCTATCGTGCAGACTCGAGAGGACAAAGCGGCTGAGGCAGCTGATGAAACCACACTCCCAGTGAGTAATCCTCAAGGGTATATTTTAGGGATTCCCGCCCGGGGTAGTGGGGCTGAACTCGTTCTGGATATGCTTAGTCAAGTATTACGCTCTGTGGCAGAGGAGGTCGTGCAGCTCTCGACCGCAACTCTCGCGTCCGAACTATTGGGGATCGTAGAGCAGCGCACCCCAGATCTCGTCTGCATTGTAGCGATGCCGCCTGGCGGTCTCACACAGGCTCGGTACTTGTGCAAACGCCTGCGCACGCGATTTCCCAAGTTGCAGATTCTCGTAGTCCGACCCGGCCTCCAGCACGAGACGGCTGATGATAGAGACAAGATTCTCCGCCGCCTGGCCACAGACGGCGCGAGCATGGTAGCTAGCAGCATCGCTGAGGCACGGACTCAGGCCGCACAAGTGCTGGTCACGTTACCGGTGCGGCCGGTTGAGCCGGAGAGTTCAATCGGAACCATTCAGCTAGCGGAAAGTCTTGCGTAGCCTAAACCCCATAAGGCTAGAAGTGGGTTTGGGTATGGATCGTAGAAGGGCGTATGAGAAACTACCCTTCAATTGCTCAAGCGAAGAGAGGATATCAATGAGTCTCTCGGCCTTTTGGCAACTATTGAAAGAGACATATACGCAGTGGAGCGCGGCGAAACCTTTCCAGTTAGCCGCCGCTTTAGCCTACTATACTCTGTTCTCCTTAGCTCCTTTACTGCTGATTGCCATCGCAGTTGCTGGTCTGGTGTTGGGGCGTGAAGCGACTGAACAGCAGATCCTGACGACGTTTCAAGGCCTTGTAGGCCCCCAGGGTGCACAGGCTATTCAGGGACTACTTCACAGTGCCAGTACCCCGGGATCTGGCATTCTGGCCACAGTGATTGGCATTGTCACGCTGCTGATTGGCGCGGGAGGTGTGGTCGGCCAGCTTCAAGAGTCGCTCAATACGATTTGGGAGGTAAAAGCCAAACCTGAGGGTGGGCTATGGGGTCTACTACGCACGCGCTTCGTCTCGTTCGCTATGGTGCTAGGGGTGGGCTTCTTACTGCTGGTCTCATTGCTCATGAGTACTGCTCTCGCCGCGATGATTCAGGTCATGCGCGGTGTGCTGCCCGGAGGAGAGGTGCTTTGGCATGGCCTAGAATTTCTGGTGTCCTTAGGTTTGATTACTCTGCTCTTTGCCCTCATCTACAAAGTCTTGCCAGATGTAGAAATTGCCTGGCGGAATGTGTGGATTGGTGCGGGCATGACGGCACTGCTGTTTACAGTCGGAAAATTCCTGCTGGGACTCTATTTGGGACAGAAAGGGATAACATCGCCCTATGGAGCAGCGGGCTCGCTCGTGCTCGTATTACTCTGGGTCTACTATTCAGGATTGATTTTCTTCTTTGGAGCGGCATTTACTAAGGTCTCTGCTGCTCGGTATGACGCGGATATGCAGCCGGCTGCATAGACAGTACCAAAGAAAGAACCGCTGAGACCATCATTACAAAGAGGAGCGCGGATCGGTTTGCCCACTCTGCGTTGAGTTCCCAGATCCGAATTTTTATAGACGAAGCGGCGCCAATCGGCCGCCTTATTCCTTGTCGCGTTGAGAGACTCTGCTTTACTATATGCAAACACAGAGATCAGACAGCACTCTGTGTATACAAAAGAGGTTAGGCGTGGCGCAGACCTGGGTGGGACTCTCCGGCTGGAGCTATTCGAATTGGCGGGGTGCCTTTTATCCCCCGGATCTTCCGAGTCGGCGTTACCTGGAGTTCTATGCTCAGGAGTTTCTGACCACCGAAATTAACTCTTCCTTTTATCACTTCGTTCGACCACAGACGTATCAGAAATGGACTCAGCTCGTTCCGCAAGATTTTGTCTTTACTGTAAAGGCTAACCGCCTGTTTACTCACACACAGCGACTGCAGGATGTGGAAGAGCCGTGGCAGCGCTTCACCCAGGCTGCCCGGGCTTTGGGCTCTCATCTCGGCCCGATCCTTTTACAATTTCCCCAGAGCTTCAAACGGGACGAATGTCGCCTCGCAGACTTTCTACAGCTGGCCCGAGCCAGTACTACGGACCTGCGGCTCGTCTGTGAGTTTCGCCATGAATCGTGGTTCGCCGAGGAGATTTACTGTCTCTTACGCCGTTATGGAGTAGCCTTGTGCCTAGCTGATTCCTCGCGGTACCCGCGTTACGACGTCATCACGACTGACTTCACGTATTACCGCTTGCATGGCCGCACCGAGCTCTTCACCTCCAGTTACTCTCTGGCTGAACTTGAATACGAGGCACAGCACATGCAGAGGCATCATAAAGCAGGAGTCGATGTGTACGTCTATTTCAATAATACGATGCATGGTCATGCGCTGAGCAACGCCCGTACGCTCCTGGCCTTGCTAAGCAGCACGGCTACGGCAGGAAGAAAGGGGAGTGATGGTTGAGGACGACGACCAACAAACCAGCTAGGACCTTCATGCACGTTTCTGGGAAGCGGCTCTGGGCTTCTGGCACAAAGGCGGCGGGCGTACGGCCTGGTTACTGACGTTCACAGTGATTACGATCGCACTGGTGGGGCTCGGCGTTCAGTACCGGCTGAACGTGTGGAACCGCGCCATGTTCGATGCGCTGGACAAGCGCGATAGTAGCGGGGTGCTGCACCAATCGATGATCTTCTTCCCGCTGATCCTTGCTAGCGTGGGCGTAGGGGTAGCAGCTACCTATGCGCAAATGACACTGCAGCGCAGGTGGCGCGACTGGCTAAACGCGCACGATCGCTGGCTCACCAGCGTCCGCTATTATCAACTCAACTTGGTTCCCGGTGATCACAGCAACCCGGAATATCGTGTAGCCGAGGATCTACGCCTGAGTGTCGAAGCCCCGGTCGAGTTTGCGATCGGTGTCTTCTCGGCGATCATCTCAGCGATCACTTTCATTGGTGTGCTCTGGTTCATCGGCGGTGATCTCACGATCCAGGTCAGAAACTCGACTCTCCACATTCCCGGGTTTTTAGTGATCGCCGCCTTCCTCTACGCGGTGCTGGCCAGCGGATCGATGGTCCTTATCGCCCGCGGCTTCGTCGTCGTAGCGGAGAGTAAAAACCAGGCGGAGGCTGAATACCGGTATGCGCTTACGCGTCTGCGCGAGAATGGCGAGAGCATAGCGATGCTTGGCGGCGAGACTGAGGAGCGTGCCGGCCTCGACACGGCATTCACGACGGTCCGCAAGCGCTGGCGCGAGCTGATGATGCAGTACCTCCGCACCACGATTGTGTCGCAGACTAGTAGCGGCATGGCACCAATTATTCCGGTCCTTCTGTGTGCCCCTAAATACGTCGGCGGGACTATGACCCTTGGCGAAGTTATGCAGGCTGCCTCCGCGTTCATCATCGTGCAGACGGCATTCAATTGGCTAGTAGAAAACTATCCTCGCCTGGCCGATTGGACTGCCTCGGCGCGGCGACTCGCCTCGTTGCTAGTGTCACTGGACCACTTGGAGCGCGCCGAACGCGAAGAAACGACTGGCCGAATTGTTCGCAAGCAAGCCGAGGATGGTGCGCTCCGATTGCGGAATCTCTCAGTGACCTTGAACGATGGAAGCGTGGTGGTAAATGAAGCCGATATCGAGATCGCCCCTGGCGAAAAGGTGCTTGTCGTCGGCGAATCCGGCACGGGCAAGAGTACGCTGGTGCGAGCGATCGCTGGCCTGTGGCCATGGGGTGGGGGAGAGATTCTGATCAACTTCGAAGGGCTGTTCTTGATGCCGCAGCAGCCCTACGTGCCGCTCGGAACGCTGCGTCGTGCCGTGATCTACCCTCTCTCGGCTGAGACAGTTGACGATGCTGTGGTCCGTCAGACGGTCGAGGAAGTAGGGCTGGGTCATTTTCTCGATCGGCTTGATGAAGAAGACACACGCTGGGAACACATCCTCTCCGGCGGAGAAAAGCAGCGACTTGCGTTTGCCCGCGCGCTTCTCCATCGTCCGCATATTATCGTAATGGACGAAGCCACTGCTGCCCTCGACCCATTAAGCCAGGAACGGTTAATGCAACTGGTCCTGGAGCGGCTCCCTGAAGCCACCATCGTCAGTGTCGGGCATCGCGCCGAGCTCGAAGCATTTCATACACGTAAGCTCGTGCTGGAATATCACCATGAAGGCGCGCGCCTGGTCGGGGATGAACCGCTTCAAGGGACGTTCGGCCGCTCGGCGCGGTTCCTATCGAAGCTGTGGACCCGCGAGAAATCACCGAAGATGCCAAATGCGGCTCATAGATCAAGGCAGAATCCATCACTGTCACCGTAAATTCGACAAGTAACACACAGAGAGACAGCTCTCTGCCTAATAATTGGCATTGGGGAGAATACGTTGAGCAAGGAAAGACCACAATGAACAAAGAATTACAAACACGAATCGAAACCTATATATGGCAACACGCAGAAACTTTAAATATTCCGGTCACCGAACTGGAATGGTCGGAAGACTGTGCTCCGATTCCAGATAGTGATGCTCACTCTTCTACACCAAGCTATAAATTACAGGTAACGATCGAAGGAAAGCCACATTCCTTGACAATTACGGAAGAGGAGTGCCACGCCTTAGAGATCCCTGAGGACCACGGGGCAGAAGCGTGGCCAAGAATGACGGAAAAGATCGATGAATTCCTGGGAGCGTTTGCACCGAAGAAACCACGCATCGGGTATTAAGACAAAAAGGGGAAGGAGCTTGTGAAATTATCGGAAAAGAATTCTTCCGCCATATGTCCGTCGTGGCGCTGAAGAGTGTGGGGGTTTCTCGACGCTCAATTGTCTCTTTCTTCCACACTGCATCTATCGATTACGCGCTATCTCTCTACTTCCTCCTATGTTTTCAGGTCATTGCTCCAAGTCTCTTCCTACGTGTCTATGGCCCGGAGTTTGCGCATGAATAGAGGTAATCCTGAGGCGGCTCACCTGAGCAGTTGAGGGAAAATTTTCATGGAGGGTAGAAATCATGGCCAATGCAATCGAGCTCATCAAATCCGATCATAAAAAAGTGGAGCAACTGTATCAGCGGTACCAAGGCACCAATGGGCAGGCTCAGCCAAAGCAGGCGATTATCCAAGAGGTTTGTCACGAGTTGACGATCCACGCGCAGCTGGAGGAAGAGATCTTTTATCCGGCCGTTGAGCGTCAATTGGGGAAAGAAGGGGCGAGCCTCGTCAAAGAAGCACTTAAAGAACATAGTGAAATGAAGCGCGCCATTAGCCAGCTGCAAGCGAAGGAGTTTGCCAGCCCGGAGTGCGATCAAGTGTTTCGGGAAATGATGAAGGGCGTACAGCACCACGTAAAAGAAGAAGAAACCGAGATGTTACCCAAAGCCCAGCAACAGCTAGGGGCTGAGAGTGATCGGCTGGGTACGCTGATGCAGCAGCACAAGCAGGAACTGCAGAACACTAAACAAAGTGGGGGGAAGCAGAGAGAAGCAACCCGAGCTTAGCGGAGGCCTGATGCGCTACGGCACGTCATTTGTGAATTTGTGGAGCAATAGAGTTTCGTCTGACGGAGAAATAGGATGGCACGAGCATTGACCGAGCGCTTCATGCAGGGCTTACAACAGCTCGAACACAGCAGGGATGTTGAACCCTTGGTGGCGCTGTTCCATGAGGACGCGAAACTCAGTAACACCATGAAGGCAGAGGAC
>JAYVFX010000599.1:0-7424 GCA_043772795.1 Deltaproteobacteria bacterium | reverse complement strand
GATTCACATCCGCATCGGCATTCATCTGGGTGACATCGTGCAGAAAGACGGCGATGTGTTTGGCGATGGGGTCAACATTGCCTCACGGCTGCAAGGATTAGCCGTGCCGGACACGATTTGTCTTTCACAGAAAGTGTATGACGAAGTTGCCAAGAAGCTAGACTTGGGCACGGTGGTCTCGCTGGGCAAGCCCAAACTCAAGAACATCGCTGAGCGGTTTGCCGTGTATGCCCTGCTGCCCGCAGCGCCCTCAGGTGTGCGCCAGAAGCTTCAAGTCCAACGGCTCAAACTGTCGCGGCGGATTAGCCCAGCGCAACGCGCGGTGGCGGTGGGGCTGCTGCTCGTAGCAGCGACAGCCGTAGGCGTTCGCTATCTTTCCTCTTCATCTTCTCACACCCAACCCCTAGCCCCTAACACCCAGCCCCTGCCCCTGCCCGACAAACCCTCCATCGTCGTTTTGCCCTTTGACAACATGAGCAACGACCCCGAGCAGGAGTATTTCAGCAATGGTATCACCGAGGTTCTTACCTCTGACCTCTCGCGCATTGCGAGTTTGTTCGTCATCGCTCGCAACACAGCGTTCACGTACAAAGGCAAAGCGGTAAACGTACAAGAGGTGGGGAAAGAACTGGGTGTGCGCTACGTGCTGGAAGGCAGCGTGCAGAAAGCCAGTGATCAAGTACGGATCGTTGCGCAGTTGATCGATACCACTACTGGCAGTCACATTTGGTCTGAGCGCTACGACCGTCCACTGAAAGACATCTTCGCCTTGCAAGATGAGATCGTACAGAAGATTGTGACGACGTTGAATCTGCAGCTCACCTTGCAAGAACAAGGTGTCCTGGTACGTAAACGTACCAATAGCCTGGAAGCGTATGATGCCTTCCTGCGTGGCGTGGACTACTTTTACCGCTTCACTAAAGAGGGCAACGCCCAAGCGCGACCGCTGTTTGAGAAAGCGATCGAATTGGACTCGCGGTATGCCGAGGTGTACGCGTGGCTGGGGTATACCTACTTGAATACCTGGATTCAGCAATGGGAGCCGACCCCACGGAATCTACAGCGCGCCTTCGAACTTGTGCAAAAAGCGCTCGCCCTGGATGACGCCTTACCGCGAGCGCATGTTATCTTAAGCTGGGTTTATACGTTTCAAGCCAAGTATGAGCCCGCCGTGGCTGCGGCCGAGCGGGCCATCGCCCTCGACCCGAATAATGCGGACAGTTACCATGGGCTGGCGGCGGTTCTCAACCTCTTTGGGGAGCGGACGACCGAAGCCATAGAGTTGGAGAAAAAGGCCCTGCGTCTCAATCCCCGCTATCCATTCGAGTATGTATTTCAACTCGGCTGGGGGTATCGCTTGGTGGGGCGCTACGAGGAGGCAATTGCGGCCCAGAAACAAGCCCTCTTACGCAATCCTCATTGGTTGTTTTCTTACGGTCAGCTCGTTGGGAGCTACCTGGCATTGTGGTACTCGCAACGAACTCAGGAGCCCCAGACGCTGGACCGAACATTTGAGGCGGCGCAACAGATGGTTACTCTACAACCCACTTCGCCCTTTGGTCATTGGAGCTTGAGCGGTGTCTATCTGGGGAAAAAGCAGTACGAGCAGGCGAGCGCCGAGGCCGAGTATGTCCTCAACCTCAATCCCAGCAATGGGGGAATCTATGCGGGGTTAGCCAGTATCCTGAGTTTTCTCGGGCGGCCTGAGGAAGCCCTCGGGTTGGCAGAGAAGGCACTGCGTCTCAACCCCCGGCTTCCGACCTGGAGCCTCCTCCCATTAGGGTATACGTACTATCTAACTGGGCGGAGTGAGGAGGCGATTGCTGCGCTGAAGAAATCGCTCAATGGTAGTCCTGCCGATCTTGAAGCTCACCTGCTCCTGGCGGCGGTCTACAGCGAACTCGGTCGAGATGCGGAAGCTCAAACCGAGGTGGCGGAAGTGCTGCGGATCAATCCCCAATTCTCCTTGGAGGTTCACAAGGAGAGAGTCCCGATCAAAGACCCAGCAACGTTGGAGCGGCATATTGCCGCGCTGCGCAAAGCCGGGTTGAGGTGAGTACATTGTTGAGCATGCGGAGGGTTTATCAACAGCTTCTCACTAATCTCGTACTGAAGTCGTTCCTTAAATTGCCTCAGACTTGACGACAGTTTCACGGATGTCGTAATCTCGGCTCATCATATAATGCGACTAGCTTGCGAGGACGCTATGGAAACCCTTCTCATTGAGATTCCCGAAGACATTACCGCACATCTGCGTCTCCCGCCGCGTAATCTGAAACAAGAATTGAAGAAAGAGTTAGCTATTCACCTGTATGCCGAAGGACTCCTTCCTGAGGCAAGCGCGTGTGCTTTGGCTGGCATGGCTCGGCTTGCGTTTGCACGGCTTCTCGGTGAGCGACAGATTCCTATTCGCTATACCTCTGAAGACCTTGAGCACGACTTACAAACCCTCCGTACCCTCACATGAGTACCGTTTGTAACACCAGTCCGATCAGTAACCTGATTCAGATCGATGCTCTTTTTTTGCTTGGGCAGTTGTTTACGCAGATCACTATACCGCCAGAGGTAGCAGAAGAATTAGATGCAGGAGCTGATCTTCTTGGACAATGGCGCGAAGCTCCAGGCGCCGCGGTAATAAACGTCCTCCCTGTCACAAATCGAGACCTTATCAAAGAACTGTCTACTACACTCCACGGAGGTGAGTCCGCTGCGATTGCATTAGCGTTGCAAGCTGAAGGAGCCCTTCTCATCATCGACGAGGTGGACGGGCGCAAGGCTGCGGCTCGTCTAGGGCTCAAGGTCGTTGGCACAGTTGGTATTCTGCTGCGAGCAAAAGAACAACAGCTGATTGAGAAAGTTGAGCCGTACCTGCAAGCGTTGCGCACCAAGGCCCATTTCTGGTTGAGCGATAAACTCTATACTCATGCACTGGATTTGGCGGGAGAGTGACAGAAGCACTGAGTGGGTAGGGTGGGTCACGACCCACCCTACGAAGCTTGCAATCATCGTCGTGAATCACAGTCAAAAGCTCCTACCCTCCTGCCATGCACCGTTGACAGCTCAGCAACCTTGGCAGAATAATCTGGCCCTATGAATGACGACACCAGCAGCACGGTCCGCACCGAGACTCGGCGGCTGACGGCGATCATGTTCACCGACATTGTCGGTTTCAGCCGCCAGATGGGTGCAGACGAAGCCCGCATGCTGCGGCTGCTCGACGTCCATAACCAGCTTATCCAACAAGCGGTGACTACCCATCACGGCCATGTCATCAAAACGATCGGTGACGCGTTCCTGGTCGAGTTTCCTTCGGTCGTTCACGCCGTGCAGTGCGCTCAGCAGATTCAGCAACAGTTACGAACGCGCAATGCCGAGCACGAGAACGCGGAACAGATTCACGTCCGCATTGGCATCCATCTGGGCGACATCGTACAGAAAGATGGCGATGTATTCGGGGATGGCGTCAACATCGCCTCCCGGCTGCAGAGCTTTGCCGAACCGGACACGATTTGTCTCTCACAGATTGTCTACAAGGAAGTCGAAAAGAAACTAGCTCTAGGCACAGTCGTCTCGCTGGGCAAGCCCAAGCTCAAGAACATCGCCGAACGGTTCGCAGTTTATGCGTTGCTGTCCGAGGCACCGAAAGGGATACGCCAGACCCTGCAAGTGCAACGGCTGAAGCTTTCGCGGCGAATCAGCCCAATGCAACGCGCGGTGGCGGTGGGGCTGCTGCTCGTAGCAGCGACAGTCGTGGGCGTTCGCTATTTCTCCTTCCTTCTACTCAGTCCTCAGTCCTCAGAACTGAAGCCGCGCCAGCGGCGCTGCCCTTGCCCGACAAACCCTCCATCGTCGTCCTCCCCTTTGTCAACATGAGCAACGATCCTTCTCAAGACTACTTCAGCGATGGCATCACCGAAGACATTACCTCTGATCTCTCCAAGATTTCCAGTCTCTTTGTCATCGCCCGCAACTCGGCGTTCACGTACAAGGGTAAAGCGGTCAAGGTGCAGGAGGTGAGCAAGGAAATGGGGGTACGGTATGTGCTCGAAGGCAGTGTACGCAGAGCGAATGACCAAATCCGCATTACCGCGCAGTTGATCGATGCCACGACCGGCTATCATTTATGGTCGGACCGCTATGACCGTCCGTTGCAGGACATCTTTGCTCTGCAAGATGAGATCAGGGAGAAGATCGTATTCGCGCTGAAAGTGCAACTGGCGCCAGAAGAACAAGCACGATTCCAGCGCGCCCCCACGACCAATCTGGAAGCCTACGATTACTACCTGCGCGGGATGGAATCCTTATGGCGTTTCACAAAAGAGACTAATGCCCAGGCACGGCAAATGTTGGAGAAAGCTCTTGAACTGGACCCGCAGTATGCTGCGGCGTATGCCCTGCAGAGTCAGACCTACCTACAGGACTGGTTTGGGCAATGGAGCCAGGACCAACAGACTCTTGAGCGCGCCCTTGTCGTTGCGCAAAAAGCTCTGGCGTTGGACGACTCCTTGCCTGTGGCCTATGCCGCATTAGGTGCTGTTCATCAATGGAAAGGCCAAAACGACCAAGCGATTGCCGCAGGGGAACGAGCTGTTGCTCTTGATCCCAACAACCCCGATAACCATGTGAGCCTGTCTAGGATTCTGGGCATGGCAGGGCGCACGGAGGAAGGCATCGACATGATTAAGAAAGCCATGCGCCTCAACCCCCATTATCCACCACAGTACATACAGGCACTGGGTTTTGCTTATCACCAGGCGTGGCGCAACGAAGAAGCGATTGTCACCCTTAATAAATTTCTCGTTTCTAACCCAGACAATTTTGGCGCTCACGTGATGCTGGCCTGTTCGTATAGTGATGCAGGTCGGGATGAAGAAGCGCGGGCACAGGCGGCCGAAGTCTTACGCTTGAGTCCCAATTTTACGACAGAGATATGGAGGCGGAATCAGTTCTTTAAGGATCCGGCAGAAAGAGAGCGGCACGTCAACAACCTGCGCAAGGCGGGGCTCAAATGAATGATGAATGAGGACCGAAGACTGAAGTCAGGATAAGGGATAATGGATAAAGGAAGAGAAAAATTCAGGATGTAGTTGCCAGTTTTTCCGTTATCCCTTCCCCTTTATCCTTTCTCCGTTGTTCTCCTGACTACTGGCTACTGATTCCTTTCTTTGGTCTTCTGAATCCTTGTCCCGCTACAGCTTTTCGAGAAGGGGAAAAAGACGTTCGCCAATTCCCTTGGCTTCCACCCAGTGGTTGTGGGTGGTTACCATCCCAGCCGTGACTAGTGATTGACGAAGCTTCTTGCAGAACTCACAGTCTGTATTGAGAATAGAAGCTCCCGGCTCCAGATGATAATCCGCATGTTCTCGCAGCGCGCGCAGTCGATGCAACCGATCTGCCAGGTTCCGATACCTCCTGTCCCGCAACTCGTGAATCACACGACCATGATCGTCACCTCTGCCCCTCGGCTCCCAGCCTTTTTCTACGAGTTTTCGTACCGCAACAAGGTGGGCAGCGTAATAGATACGACTGATCGCGGTTCGGAGGCTTGCTTCGTCGGTTCTCTGCTCGACCAGCCAGGTCGCAAGATGCGAGAAGTCCTTAGCGTCCAAGCATGCCCCTAGTTCTGGCTAACGACAAAAGAGATTTCCTTCACCAGAAAGGATCGCTCTTCGAGAGGAAGAGTGTCCTCTAGTTGAGTTAATCGTTCGCCAACGGCATCCCAATAAGAAAACTGCTCATCCGTGCTTGCCTCGACCGCTGCGTCGACAACCACACCAGTGCGCTCGTCGTATTCGTGCGACCAGGCAGGGCGGACGTCAAGGTAGTGCAGAACGAGTCCGCGAGCCTGCGCCTCTTCTGTAGCGAGGGCGCAAACTTTTTGGACAACTCCTTCGTGACCCTGAAAGCGCCGTGTAGCTTCAGGATCGATCGTTACGTCGATAGTTGGAGATACGCTGCGAGTAACTTTCTCGGCGGGGGTGGACAAGGAAGACTGGCAAGGAGTAGGGGCAGAATCCTGTACAACGGGCTCGTCCATGGGCGGCACTCCAATAGTGTAGCGTTAAGACACAGAGAGACCCTACCGTGAAAGAGCCGCCTTGACAACGGACCAAGAGGGCGACAAAGAAACATTGATTTTGCTTTTTGGGTTATTAACGTACAGAAGAAACACACCACAGAATCGCTTTCATGAAGACGGAGTCTACTCTTACGCCTCAGACTGAGACTCGCAAGCTGGCGGCAATCATGTTCACCGACATCGTCGGCTTCAGCCGGCAGATGGGTGCAGACGAAGCCCGCATGTTGCGGCTGCTCGACGTGCATAATCAGCTCATTCAACAAGCTGTGACCACGCACCACGGTCATATCATCAAAACCATTGGTGATGCGTTCTTGGTAGACTTTCCTTCGGTAGTTCATGCCGTGCAGTGTGCCCAAGCCGTCCAAGGCCAATTGCGAGCGCACAATACGGAACAAGAGAAAGCGGAGCAGATCCACGTCCGCATCGGCATTCACTCGGGTGACATCGTCCAGAAAGACGGCGATGTGTTTGGCGATGGCGTTAACATCGCTTCCCGCCTCCAGACTCTGGCCGAGCCGGATACGATTTGCCTCTCACAGGTCGTATACAAAGAAGTTGAGAAGAAGCTACCGTTGGGTACGGTAGTATCGCTGGGCAAGCCGAAGCTGAAGAACATCACTGAGCGATTTGCAGTATATGCCCTGCTGCCGGGGTCTCCGAAAGGGCTACGGCAAACGCTGCAAGTGCAGCGCCTCAAGCTCTCCCGTCGGTTGCGCCCGGTGCACCGCATAACAGCAGGGGTGGTATTGGCGCTCATTGCCGGGGGACTCCTCACTCCTCAATTGCCCTTCTTTTTTTCAATCCGCAATCCGCAATCGCCAATCCGCAATCAAGCAGCGTTACCGCTGCCGGATAAGCCCTCCATCGTCGTGCTCCCCTTCGTCAACATGAGCGAAGACTCCAAGCAAGAATATTTCAGTGACGGGATTACCGAGGATATCACCACTGACCTGTCCAGGCTCTCCAGCCTGTTCGTCATCGCCCGCAACTCAGCGTTCACCTACAAAGGCAAGGCAGTCAAAGTACAAGACATCAGCCGCGAAATGGGCGTGCAGTATGTCCTAGAAGGAAGTGTACGCAAGGCAGACAATCAAGTCCGCATCACTGCACAACTGATCGACGGCATGACGGGAGGACATCTTTGGTCTGAGCGTTACGACCGTCCACTGAAAGACATCTTTGCGTTACAAGATGAGATTGTGCAGAAAATTGTAACAACCTTGAAGCTGCAGCTCACACTGTGGGAGCAAGGGGTTCTGCTACGCAAGACGACGGACAATCTGGAGGCGTATGACTTCTACTTGCGTGGGCGGGAATCTGCTCTTCGCGCATGGATCGAGAC
>JAYVFX010000598.1:0-2365 GCA_043772795.1 Deltaproteobacteria bacterium | reverse complement strand
GCGTAGAACACAAGCGAAAAGGGGAAAAGGGTAAGACACAAAAAGAGAGCAATATGAAGAACGAGTTTTTTCTTCTGGCCATTTCCCTTTTTACCCATTTCGCCTTTTGCCCTTGGTCTTAATTTTATGCACCCGTTTGATCATCCCGCTGTTGCCCGCCTTATCTCCATGGCCCTGGAAGAAGATCTTGGCCGCGGCGATGTCACCACTCTGGCGACGATTCCACCGGACCGTAGTGCTGAGGGAAAAATCACTGCCAAAGCAGAGCTGACGATTGCTGGGTTGCCTCTCGCGCAACGTGTTCTTGCGCTCGTTGATCCACACGCTGAGGTACGTACGTTTGTCGGTGAAGGCAGTGCTGTGAAGAAAGGACAAGTGGTGATGGAGATGTCCGGCAATGCGGCAGCATTACTTATCGCCGAGCGAACGATGCTGAACTTCCTTCAGCACTTGTCTGGCGTAGCGACACTGACCCGCAAGTTTGTCGATGCCATTGCCGGAACGAAATGTAAGATCATCGATACGCGTAAGACCTTGCCAGGATTCCGCTTGCTTGACAAATACGCGGTGACGCAGGGCGGAGGAACCAATCATCGTATGGGACTCGATGATGGCATTCTCATCAAAGATAATCATATTGCCGTCTGTGGAGGAGTTGGCGCTGCCGTGCGTCGCGCAAGGAGTAATGCCTCGGCACTGTTGCGGATTGAGGTCGAATGCACAACGCTGGCCGAGGTCCAAGAAGCGCTGGATGCGCAGGCCGACATTATTCTGCTCGACAATATGTCTACCCCTCAGATGACAGACGCCGTGCGGTTAGTGAACGGTCGAGCACTGCTGGAAGCTTCGGGCAATATGAACCTTGAACGTGTCCGGGAAGTTGCCGAGACCAGGGTCGATTTTATTTCCGTAGGTGTCTTGACCCACTCGGTGTTGGCGGTAGATTTAAGTATGTCAGTGGCAATCCAGAGTTCGGAATTTAAAGTCTAGAGTTACAAATATGAGCGGCGTTGTGGAGCGAGGCTTCGCTGAGAAACTTGCGGTTCAACTCCATACCCGAGTATTAGGCAAACCGCTCCGTTATTTCCCCACCCTTGATTCGACCAATGTCTATGCCACCCGACTTGCGCGTGAAGGCGCGTTGGAGGGGACAATCGTGATCGCCGATGCCCAGAGTGGTGGCAAAGGACGGCTCGGGCGGAGTTGGGTGTCGCCCCCGGCAGTCAATCTGTATCTCTCGGTGATTTTACGTCCGTCGGTTGCGGCGAGTGTTGCACCCCAATTGAACCTTCTTGCGGCGGTGGCGGTGGCGGATGCTATTTCCGAGATCTGTCAACTCACGCCTGCCATCAAATGGCCGAACGATGTTCTCGTTGCAGGGAAGAAGGTCTGTGGAATTTTGGCTGAGATGCAAACTGAAGCAGGAGAATTACGTGCGGTGATCCTTGGCATTGGGGTGAATATCAATGCCTCACTTTCGGCGTTCCCGGAGGAGTTACGCGAGAAAGCCTCGTCGCTCCTTTTGGTCAGCGGCAGAACGATTGAGCGAAGTACTTTTACTGCCAGTCTGCTGACCCATCTTGAGAAATGGTATGTTCTATGGCTAGAACAAGGACTCGTTGCGCTACGGACGACGTGGGAAATATACGCAGCTTGGTTTCTGCAAAAACGGATTGCCGTTGCGGCACCTGAGGGAACAGTGACTGGGACCGTGCTAGGACTCGATAGTGATGGCGCGTTACTTCTACGCCGCGAAGGAGATGGAGGCATCCATCGGCTTCTGGCGGGCGATGTTAGCGTGATAGGCGGATACGAGCGTGGAGAAAAAGATGATCCTCGTCGTTGACGTTGGGAATACGCACACAGTGATTGGGCTCTATCAAGGGAAGAAACTGTCCCATCACTGGCGACTTCTCACTGAATCCGAGCGGACGGCGGATGAGTATGGTGTCCTCTTACGCAGCCTGTTTGCTGCTTCCGACTTGGTCTTTGCGTCCGTTCAAGGAATCGTTGTGTCGAGCGTCGTTCCTCCCATGAACAATGTCATGGAGGAACTCGTGCGTAAATATTTTCACGCTACGCCGCTTATGGTAGGGCCAGGCATCAAAACCGGTATGCCGATTCTGTATGATAATCCTCGCGAGGTCGGAGCCGACCGTATCGTGAATGCGGTTGCCGCATATAATCGCTACCATGATGTGACAATTGTCGTAGACTTCGGTACGGCGACCACGTTTGACTACGTGACCAAAGCTGGCGAATATTTGGGAGGTGCGATTGTTCCTGGGGTGGGCATTTCACTTGATGCCTTGTTTCATAAAACTGCCAAACTCTATCGAGTCGAACTCGTGAAGCCACCGCACGC
>JAYVFX010000597.1:0-5709 GCA_043772795.1 Deltaproteobacteria bacterium | reverse complement strand
CTCGATCTCTGCCAGCGCGCGTTGCACGGCTTCATGTAACCGAGATAGTTCTTCCTCAGGATCCTCAATCGAACGCTCAGGAAGTGCTTCGAGATCAATCTGGGGATGAATCAAGTGCACGTGCCCAATGCCAAAGCCTGGTGAGGCACCAATACCGGAGAGGCGGGTGCGCCCGGTATGACTCTGCGCAGAATTTTCTTCTTCTCGCTCCCGTTCATACACCCGTAAGCGCTTAATCGCGTCGACCATGCGTCGGTGCGCTTCTTCTCGTTCCTGTTCTTTGCTCTTCAACGTTTCGAGAAGCCGCGCCTGGACGATATTGTGGCTGACCTGCGTTGAGATCGCTTTCAAGAGCCGAATCTCGGTACGAGAAAAGTGACGACGGTTACGGCTTTGGATAACAAGGACACCTAACGGAGTGTGTTTCTCTACGATTGGCAGCCCGAGAAAAGAATGAAACCGTTCTTCCCCAGTCTCAGGGAAATATTTATTACGTGGATGGGTCATGGCATCGGTGACCGCTACCGGCTCCATCTTCTCGATCACCAAGCCGCTCAATCCCTCGTCGATACTCATCGTCACGTTACCGACCGCTGCGCGATCAAGACCAGTCGTTGCCCATAGCGTCAGGCGCCGTTCTTTTGCCTCGTACAAATATAGTGAACATACCTCGGTCTCCATACGTTCGGCAATCGTTCGCGTGATCTCTTCGAGCGTTCCTTGCAGATCATGGGAACGGGCAATGAGCGTTCCGATATCTTCCAGCAGTCGCAGGCCGTGACCACGACGTGACGGAGGACGTGGAGGTGCGACTGTCTTCGTTCTCGACCGAGACGTAGCTCGCTTGAGGGCATCACTGCTTTTGGAGGTCCGCTCCATAAGATATTAATTGGAGGAGGCATCATAGCTGAGGCCTAGTCTGCCCACAAGGCGCGCGACATGAAAAAACGGCGAATTTTCGGGAAAAATAGAAGCACTTACCCTGTGAAGCCCGCGCTGTGATTGAGTGGCGCGTGCCCGGCACCAATAAGTACACCTGCAGCCATCGCTTTGGTCACAAACGCTTTCGCGGTTGCAACTGCGTCTTGTACCTCTTGACCTTTAGCAAGTGCGGCAGTAATCGCCGCAGAGAAGGTACACCCCGCTCCGTGCGTACAGACGGTATTGAGCTTGGCTGTTTCGTAAGAACGAAATGCCCGCCCATCGAATAACACGTCACGGGCTTCCGTTTCGAGATGCCCACCCTTCACAACCACGTAGCGCGGTCCGAGTACTTTGATGCGGCGCGCAGCTTCTTCCATGCTGGTACGGTCATGCACGTCCATTCCGACAAGCAACCCAGCTTCATGCAAGTTAGGAGTCACTACTAGTGCAAGCGGCAACAACGTCTCGGCAAGGACCCTACGGGCCTCTGCACGCAAAAGGGGATGTCCACCTTTGGCCACCATGACCGGATCGACGACGAGTTTCTGGAGCTTATACTCTTGGATTTTCTTACTCACTATTTGTACAAGAGCACTAGAAGAAAGCATACCGGTCTTGGCTGCGTGCGTACCAATATCAGACAATACGCTGTCAAACTGCTGCGCTACAAATTCGGGTGGGAGTTCGACAACACCTTGCACGCCAAGAGTGTTTTGCGCGGTCACCGCCGTAATGACGCTCGTGCCATACACGCCGAGCGCCATGAACGTTTTGAGATCAGCCTGAATCCCTGCACCGCCGCCGCTGTCGGAGCCGGCAATAGTTAATGCTTTCGCGACAATCATGGCTGGTATTGTCGGGGAGGAAGGGGGGAGAGTCAATGATAGGAACAGCCGAGAAATAAAGTCCAGAGCCAAGCAGGATAAAGGATAATGGGGAAGGGATAATGGAGAAAAAAGGGGGTTCTGTCCTCTCCTTTATCCATTATCCTTATATCCGTTTATCCTTTTTCCTCCGCCACAAACGGACGAAACTGCCCAACGTGAAGCCCGTGTCCTGGATAATACCGTCCAGCTTTCAGCTCATCGATTAACTCGCGCACCGTAGAAACCCGCCGTTCGAGAACCGTCACCGCCGCACCGAGGGAATTGGCCGAATGGCTATCGCTGCCACCAATGCCTTTGCGACCAAGATGCTGGGCAACCGCTAGCGCGTACTGATTCTCTTGCTCAGAGCAGGCCGCGTTCACGACTTCAATCTCATCGACATACTGCAACACTTCCAGCGCATTGGCTCCAGAATTTGGGTCATTGGCATCAATCGCCGGAGTCTTGTGGATAAATTGGAAGCGCGGATCAAGCTTATAGCGATACGGGTGATTGGCGATAAGGAAACCGCCCATATCGTTGACAACACGGCGCAGTTCTTTGACCTTGTAGATGCCGCCAATGTACTGCTTCAGACCGAATGTGCCAACATGTCCCCATTCAGTGGTCACTTCGATGCCACGGAACAGTGTCACTCCATGTTCATTGGCGTATTCGTCGATCTTGGGATCATCCCAGGCGTTATCGTGTTCAGTAATGCACAACCCTTCAAGACCGACCTTCTGTGCTTGGTCAATCATCGCAAAAGCGTCAAGATTACTATCAGCGCTGCCGCGGGTGGTGTGCGTATGGAAGTCAATGCGCATGTCATTGCTCCTTTTTCAGTCCAATCAAGATGGATTCCCATAGCCTATGTGGCTCACCCCAGCAAGGAGGACCAGAAGGTTATTGTCAAGCATTCGACACCTCAGCTATACGATCAGGGTACCCAAGTCTATCTTCATTCTTCAACACTATTGGTGCGAAACTCCCAGGGTCTTTCTCGATGGACTGACCCCCCTCACCCGGGAATTGATGGAACGGTTTTGCTCATTGTTATAGAGAACGGAATCAACATTGCACGTTGCCAAGACTCGCATCCTCCAATACGAACTTCCTGGTGATTGGACATTATTAGTCGGGGGATCCGCTACCGATAACGACATTCTCAGCACAACAATAGCCGCGCCTGAAGATTGGTGGTTTCACGTTGAGGGCGTTGCTGGGAGTCACGTTATTCTGCGAGCAAAACTACATGAGGAACCGAGCCGCGAGACATTGCGCCAAGCCGCAGCAGTTGCGGCGTGCCATAGTAAGGCCCGAAACGCAGGAACCGTACCGGTCTATTGCACGCAGGCTCGATACGTACGGAAACCACGCGGCGTGAAGGCTGGCACGGTGGAGGTGTCGCGCGGCACAATCTTGAAAGTGAAGCCTGATAATAGCTTCGCCCAGCGGGTCCCGACATGTCTCAACACCACCATCCCCCCTTCTATCCGAGGCGGCCACTGAGGACACCAGCAACGGCTCTCAAAACAGAAAATCTAACCACAACCCTACGCCTCTGCTTGTCGCCTGCTCCTCTGTCATGGGATCAATTTCAACCATCGCCAGTACGGAATCGCCGCCGCGATCGCGAGCCAATAAATCACCCCAAAACTCCACGCCAGTGCGTGCAATCATTGTCGCCGAACGAGAACTATGGGAAAACAGGGCGCGTTCGCCAAACCATTCATGGGCACCGACCACTGCCACTACTTCGCGCTGGGTTCCACTCCGATTGATGAGCACTTCAAGCTCACCAGATTTAACGATATAAAAGTCGTGGGCCTCTTCCCCTTCGTAACAGATGACCGTCCCACGCGCATGTTGTTCCTCGCGCAGGTCGGCAATAATCTTGGCAAGACCACCGGGTGGCAACTCCGTAAAGAGTGGCACCTTTCGCAATACCGCAGCAAGCGATTCCATAGCCGCCCTATCCTAACATACGTGAATGACCACCGGTAGAGGCGACAAACATTCTCGTTTTCCTCGGCGCTTCCTGACGAACAGAAAGTTTCGTGCTACGGTACACCTCCGGTAACAACTGCAGAATACTGAGATAGGATACTAAATCAGACTTCAAGAGACTGGCTGACTGTTATGGTGGAAAAGCCTGGATGCCCGCCTGCGCGGGCATGACGGAACCGAACCCATCATAATCAAGGCAATGAAGCACTCGGATAGCAGAGGAATCTCGTACGGAATTTCTATCTCTGCTCTAGCGCTCGCAACGCGAGTCCTCTTGCGACCGTCGTCAATTCTTCCCCGCCGCGCAGTCGGTTTTCTCCAAACCGTGTTGCGAAAATGTGTCGTACGGCAGGAACAAAAGAAGATCCCCCCGTAAGAAATACACTATCGATATCACCCGGAGTCACATGACGAGAGGTCAGTAACCGATCTACGCACCCAGCTATAGCTTGCAGATCCGGGGCGATCCATCCCGCGAACTGGGAGCGCCTGACCTGTGCAGCAATATCAACCGGCAGGTCACGAAAAACAAACGCTCCGACCGTTCGCTCGGATAAGTCACACTTCGTCTTTTCTACCGCCCGTGCGAGTTGATAGCCAAGACCTTCGTTCACTACGTGGATCAACGCCTCGATCTTTTTTGCTTCGAGGGACTGGAAATGAAGCTGACGGAGGTTCTCCATTGTCTCACGAGTTTTGAGCAACGAGAGTTGATGCCACCGTTCAAGTTTCTCATAGATCCATAATGGGGCAGACAAAATGCGGCCAAACGGAGTGCGGTACTGCGAACCGAGACCAAGGTGTGGTGCCACCAAATGGCGAATAAAACTGCTATCAAATGAATCTCCGGCAATCGCAACACCGTCGGTCCCAAGAATGTCTTTATGGCGTTGCCCACGTGCGCGTGCCTGTGGTCCGAGTTGAATCAGGCAGAAGTCGCTCGTGCCACCACCAAAATCGGCGATCAGGACGAGTTCATCATGGTCAAGTTGCTGTTCGTATTGATACGCAGCCGCGACCGGCTCAAGCTCGAATTCCACCTGTGAGAACCCTGCCTGTCCGAGAGCTGTGCGCAAACGATTGAGGGCCGCTTCATCCTCACTATCAGTTCTCGTTCCAGAGAAATGGGCTGGTCGACCGACCACCACACGTTCACCGAGATCACCAAATTGTGCCTCTGCCGCAACTCGCAGTTCACGAATAATCATGGCGATGAGGTCTTCAAGGGCAAATGTATAGTTGAAGATCACCGTATGTTTGAACAGGAGACTCCCCAAATACGACTTCATTGACTGGATCAAGCGCCCCTTGGTTTCTGCCTGTAAATACTGCGCGATCGCCTCCGGACCACCGATCGCACGCGGTTTTCCGGTTGGTTCAAGATTTTCCGGATCGAAATACAACACCGAACGGAACATAGCGGTCGGCTGACCTTCTGAGGAGAAGGTCGCCAATTGCGCGGCTCCTTCCGCAGTTGCGATGGCAATGGCACTGTTGGTCGTGCCGAAATCGAGTCCGATGACTTTGGGCATAAGAGATTTCTCTAGACAACGAATGTAGCAGAACTAGCACTCACGTGTTGATGTTCTGTAACTCTTCCACTAGCGCCTTCGCCTCTTGCAAGTCCTTCGTATCAAACCCCTCGGTAAACCAGTGGTAGACGTCGGCTAACATCTGGTGAGCTTCGGTCTTCTTGCCTTGACTCTGCCACAACCGCGCCAGGCTCATCGTCGCGCGCAGTTCGAGCGATTTGGCTTGTTGTTGCCGTGCGATGTCGATGGCTTTGAGGAAACACGCTATGGCTTCAGCTTGGGATTTAGGATTTGGGCTTTGGGAGTTAGGCTCAAAGATTTGCTCCTCTTGCCCCTTACTTCTTACTCCGTGCTCTTTGCTCCGTGCTTCGTGCTCC
>JAYVFX010000596.1:0-1784 GCA_043772795.1 Deltaproteobacteria bacterium | reverse complement strand
GATGAACATTAAACAGCCAGTGGAGGCTATTGGGATTAAACGGGTGGCTGCGGTCCTGCTCAATGGTAAACGTGTCCTGGCTGGGGATGGCCGGTTGTGAGTGCATACCGGCTCCGGCTGGCACGACCCCGAAAGTGAGGGTCGGATCGATAACCGTCAGGTTGGGGTTTCGGCTCGTGGCTGTCGCCGTCACGCCGGGGAGGTTAGTGCTGCTGCGATTGGTCAGCCGGGCTTTGTAGGTGAAACGAAAGACCGTACGCGATACACGGGTGGAGTTGACCAAGGTAAAATCGCCGACCGAGAGCGCCGCGTGCAGAGGAGGCGCGGCCAAGGCCCGAGATGGATAATAAGCAAGCAGCAACGTGCTGATAACGAGCCAGGCAACGACCCGAAACAAGAAGGTCTGGGTCAAGCCATCAAAATCAACGCGAAGCTTTCGTCCTCTACCCCTATGCATCTGCATGTGAAAATCTCCCCTTTTGTCGTCCAACAATCAAGAAATTGACGCACCCCTACGCGACTCCCCGCGGCTGCCTCCGCAGCCACGCCCATCCCAGGAGACCTGGGCCTACCAGCAAGGTCAGCGTCCCAGGTTCAGGCACTGGCGTGCCACCGGCTGGGGCAGTGAGACCCTCGTCGATCACGGCAAACGTATCGTCAAAGATTTCAAAGCGCTGGCTACCCGGCGTACCCGTACCACGCCAGACGAAATCCACCACAAACGCGTCAGCTAACGAGGCATTATTGACGAGCGCCAGGGCATCGTACCGGCCATCGTCTAGTAAGCTGGGGTCGGGTTGTAAGGCGATGGTATCCCAATCGGCATTGGGAGGTGGCGTATGTGTGAGGTCGCCAGCGAGGAACCCATTAGCAAGAGGAAAGAAGACGTCAAAGCCACTCCCGAGCGGGAAGGTGACGCCGCTTACCAGGTAGCGGTACTGCCAGAGATCTTCTCCGGGCGTGGTGTCGGCGAGATCAGTCGCTTCGTAGGTAATTGTCGTGGCACGAGCAGTGACACTACTCAGAGTGAGAACAGCGACAAGGAATAGAAGTTGGATTGGATTGCAATTCCCTCGCCATGAACAACTCTCCTCTCATGAGACCAAGGGCTCTTACGCTCGACGCAATATGAGGTACGTCCTCACAAGAAGTCACGACCAGGGGCTCAGTAAACATCCGACAGGAAGGCCCCCCAGTGATACAAACACTCCGTGATCTATGGCCACAACAACAAAAAGGCCTGAAACGAGCAAGGCTCAATACTGAGCAAACAGTGCGTGAATTACACTACCTCGTAGAGAGTTGTCAAGGGAAAAGAGCCGGAAAGTCGGGAAAAATAAGGTCCCAATTTTTGCGGAACAATGGGACTCAACTTAAGGACAAAGGATAAACAGCAATACTGTTCGGCACAAATTTTGACCATCGGTAGAGCGCTGCTGAAAATTCCTTCTCCCACCCGGGAGAAGGAACCTGAAGCCGTCCGTGCATAATGAATGCCGAACACTATTGGGATAAACAGAAGGTGAGGCTTCAGTTTGCTTGTACTGTGCGTCGTTGATCAATAAAACGCCATGCTGGCAAAACTGACGGCTGACTGCGGTGCGGTTTTGGCGTAGGCATACTTCAATAACTTTCCCTGTTTTGCATTGACGAGATGCAGAAACGTGTACATCGGCGCAAAGCCGCACACGCGCCGTTGGTCACCGTTCTTGGCGATCTCGGCGAAGAAATTGGCGTGGTCAACGCTCTCCAATGCCTGAATCAAGCGTTGATCTTCACTTTCC
>JAYVFX010000595.1:0-3292 GCA_043772795.1 Deltaproteobacteria bacterium | reverse complement strand
AGGACACAAGCGAAACTGCGAGTTTTGTTGTCACCTGCGTGACGAAAGGGCCGCTTTTGCCCATAGTATCTGTGCTTTTTGTCCTTTTGGTGACATGGGTGTGAAATCCTAGTGACATCGATAGAGCAAGAGTGGGACCAGGCGATGATGCCTGCTCTGCTTCTGACCAAAGTCATTGTTTTTTCAGTCCTTAGACGTTCTGAAGGAAAAGGCAGAATCTTAATGCTGCTGCCTAGGGAGCAGGAGATGCTCGATTTTACAGCAGCTTGGTGGGGATGTTCATATGCCTACGGCGCACCCTTGACGATGAAAACGACGGTAAGGTGCCACTGTTGGACAAGCCAGCAGTGCAGGCCGTTTTCGGGGGAATGGCTCTGTCGCTTATGAGATCCGTGCCCTCTATTTCTCTCCCTACGGGGAACTTTACCCCAGCCCACCGCGAAGGCTTCCGATTCGGGAAATTTTGCCTCTACCCAGGTTCTCACGTTCCGCGTACAATCCGTGACCATAAGGAGGGGGCAATGGAGACACGGACGCGCTGGACCATTCTGTGGTTCTTAGTGTTGATCAGCGTGGTGCGCAGTATGGACGCGGTCAACTTCTCGGTCGCGGCCAAGCAGATCATGCCTGAATACGGATTTTCCAACGTACAGATGGGATTGTTGTACACTGTATTCACTGCCGGTTATGCGCTGTTCCATATTCCCGGAGGGTGGCTTGGCGATACTGTCGGTCCCCGCCGCATCTTAACTTTGGCGATTCTTTGGTGGTCTCTCTTCACCGCGCTGACGGCAGTAGCTGGGGAGTGGTGGCTTGCGGGTATGTTCGGTCCGCTCACGTCCTTTATGATTATCCGTTTTTGCGTGGGTATGGGGGAAGGCGCCGCTTATCCGAACTCGAACCGAGCGGTGGCAAGTTGGATGGCCTCAGATGAACGCGCCCGAGCCAGTGGCTTAGTGATGTCCGGGGTTGGTGTTGGCTATGGCCTGGCTCCTCCAGTCGTATCGTGGATTATGTTGCAATACGGCTGGCGAGTTGCGTTTTATGTGTTTGGCGCCGTCGGCCTTCTTCTCGCCGTAGTGTGGTATCGCTTTGCCACCGACAGTCCAGAAGAGCATGCCCGTGTCTCTCCAGCTGAACTGGCACGCATTCGTGATGACGGAACACGTATGGGGAAGGCCCCAACACCGTGGCGTGCGATCCTGTCGCATCCCAATGTCTGGCTGTTGATGGTCGCGAACTTTGGCTTTGGTTACGGTATCTATATCTTTCAGTCATGGTTCTATCTGTACTTGGTTAATGTGCGAGGGTTCTCGATCATGCAAGGAGGCATTCTCACGACCGGACCATTTATTGCGGTAGCGATCCTTGGTCCGATTGGTGGCGTGTGTTCAGATGCTTTGGTGAAACGCTATGGTCTGACTATTGGTCGCCGAGCAATTGCGATTACTGGATTTCTCCTTGCCGCTTTGTGGATGTATGTGGGGGCCAAAGCCGAGAACCCATATACCGCAGTGTTCCTTCTGTCGTTAGGTGACGGCTTTTTGTATTTTGGTGGGGCGGCGATTTTTGGTACGAACATTGACATTGCTGGACCACACTCCGGGACGGTCTATGGGTTGACAGCAATGTTGCTGCAGATTGGTGGGGCGATTGCCCCCACGCTCACACCAATCATTGCGGACCGCTATGGCTGGGAGGCGGCGCTTCAGCTTGCGGCACTGTTGGCGGTATTTTCTGCGTTCCTGTGGTTGTTTATTGATGCGGCAAAGAAAATCGAGGTAACCAAAGAGAAGGGAATCGAGAGAGAACCCCTCGTAGTGATGCGATAGGGTGAAATGAGGAAAAGGGAAACGGCGAAGCAAAACCAGGAAAAGAGGTGTGACAATGAAACTTGAAGAGATGGTCCAAGAATTGTGGGATCGCGAGAAGATTAAAGAATTGACCTACCAGTATGGTTTAGCGATTGAGGCGCAAGATGTTGACCGCATGGCAAACCTCTTTACCGAGAATGGCTCGGTTGATTTTAGCTCACTTGGTCGAGGAGTGATTAAAGGGCATCCGAATCTCAAAGAGTTCTATCGTGGTACCTGGCCGCTGAAGGTTAAACCGTTCTTCACTAACCATGTGATACAGATTAACGGCAATCGGGCGACTGGTATTTGCTCGCTTGAGAATCGCGCGACGCGTGGAGAAGAGAGTCTTATTGGTGCTGGTCGCTTGCACGACGAATATGAGAAAGTCAACGACGAGTGGAAATTCAAATCGCGTCGTGTCGAAATGTTTTACTTCGTACCCCTGTCCGAGGGTTGGGGCAAAGCTACAGGACCAGGGAAGTTGTGAGAAGAGTAGTCAGTAGTCAGTAGGAGAGGAGAACCAAGAGATGACTGATATCGCCTTCCGGTCTGCTACCGCACTAGTCGCCGCCATTCGAGGCCGCGAAGTCAGCAGCCGGGAACTATTGGATCACTATCTCAAACGCGTTGAACGCTACAACCCAAAGATCAATGCGATTGTCACGCTCGATGTTGATCGCGCACGACAACAGGCCGATGCTGCTGATGCGGATCTGAAGCGCGGAGAAAACCTCGGCCCTCTGCATGGCTTACCGATGACCATCAAGGACACGCTAGAGACGGCAGGCGTACGGACGACCGCAGGTGCCCCGATTCACGCTGATCATGTCCCAATGCACGATGCCTCGGCGGTGGCGAGACTCAAAGCCGCAGGTGCGGTGGTGTTTGGCAAAACCAATACGCCAGTGTTTGCTATGGACGTGCAGAGTTATAACCCGATCTTTGGAGTGACGAATAATCCCTGGGATCTGACGCGCTCTCCGGGTGGCTCTTCTGGCGGCTCAGCGGCGGCACTTGCGGCTGGGCTGACAGGGCTAGAACTAGGGAGTGACATTGGCGGTTCGATTCGGAATCCCGCGCACTATTGTGGTGTGTACGGCCATAAACCGACCTTCGAAATCATTCCGAAGCGTGGCCACATTCCGGGACCACCAGGATCGCTTACAGGCGCTGACATTGCTGTCCTTGGTCCGCTCGCGCGGAGTGCAGAAGATCTCTCAGTTGCGTTAGATATTTTGGTTGGACCCGATGAGGACGAGGCTCTCGCCTGGCGCTTGGAACTTCCGCCCCCACGTCATTCTTCTCTCCGTGAATACCGCGTGGCGGCATGGCTGGACGATCCCGCGTGTCCGGTCGATGTAGAAGTGCGCACGCGTCACGAGGCGACGATCGAGGCATTACGCGAAGCTGGCGTGCAAGTAGACGAACACGCACGG
>JAYVFX010000594.1:0-5606 GCA_043772795.1 Deltaproteobacteria bacterium | reverse complement strand
CCTTAGTTGAAGTCGATTCAGCCGTTGCCCCCCGCCCGGAAAGGGGGGACGGCGAATCGCGACTTCGGAAAGTCGCACTACAAAACACAACTCGTCAGAGTTTGAACGCGAGCGATGGTGACCATCCTCGTGCTCAAGTTCGGCTGGAATCCGGGCTTGCCGAAAGGGTTGAACGGAGAGTCGTTACGGGAGCCACTCTCCCTGCCGAGGCGCGTTGCCTCGTAGACTCATGTTCGCCGAGCTCAAGTAACTCTCCGAGAGGAGCTCGGGGGCCAAGTTACGAGTCGATCCAAGACGAGCGAGGCGGCTTCCTCTCTCCTCTTACCGGTGACAGCTTTGGTCGTGTCCTTGAGTAGGTCTCGTGGCAGGAGGCAGAGTCGGCCCGACACGGCGCTCCTGGCACATAAACACATCTCGACCGGGGACTCGCGAAGAGACTTCGTCTCCACGCGACCGGCCACGACCTAGAAGTTATGTCACGTTCCCGAGAGGCCCAGCCTCCGGGGCAATAGCACCTTCAACGTCCAGAGCAGCCCAGGTCGGCACGATAACACGATATAAACGGAGCGTACCGGCGCTCAGGATGCGAGATCGGCCTGATATTTGGCGATCTTGCTCGCAGTGTACCACGAGAAGTCGAAAGTGTTGCAAAAAAATTAGCCGCTTCGATTCGCCACCAGATTTGCGGCTCTCAAATTTGACAAGGAATACTGTTACGCTCACAGTCTTCAATAGCAGTGCGACACGAGGGTTCTCCCTCTACGTCCGACCGTCTCCGGGAGGGGAGTCATTCACTTTCCGGAGACGGTTGGAACCAAGTGGTTTTTGACCGGACTCGAAATCACGCGAAAGCGGAAAGAGAGTTTTGAAATGCCGGTAGTTCCTATTGCAGTATTTCCTTATACGAGCGACCCCGAACCTGGGCCGCCCGGCCTGAAGGTGCAGATCGTGGCCTACATCGAGCAGGTTTTCGGCCCTGACGACGTAGTAGACGTGCATGACGATTCGCAGCCGAACGAATCCCGAGGCTTTGTCACCGATGTCATCATCTTCGTCCGTGTGAGCGACGGCAAGAGCGTCAAACATTGCCTCGTGGATCATTACGGAAGTGAAGATATGTTCCCTACGTACGAAGATGCTCAGCGGGAGATCCACAAGCTTTCCGGCGTCACTGTCGAACGGATTCCTGGCATTGAGGAGCTTGAGATCCCGAAGTTCGGTACGCTCGTCAGACGCGTCGGCAGGACAGTCGTGGAGTTCGAGCCAAACGACAAGTCGTTTGCCCAAGTGGAAGAGGACGTCCCCGGTCCGAAGATGCCCAAATTGTGGGAATACGCTGGATCAAGGTTCGTGGTCCCGGCGAATAAGAAGAGGAAGGTCCCGACCCTCCAGTAGCGTCCAGCGTCCAGCGTCCGAGGGCTTGTAACGAATAGAATTCGTGTAGCGTTTTTTTCGTCGCACTGCCCTCATCGTGGCGTTTCTTTTACTGCCCAAGCCGCGCCCCAACGGCGTTCTGTATATGCCCAACCGACTCGTTCACGCTCACAGCGTGGCGGTTCTTTCCAGAAATTGTTGCGTGACTGATGCCGGGGCTAACCCTCGTCATGATCCCTCGCACGCTCTAGGAGACTGCCCTCCGCGTAATCCAAAGGAGCATAAACATGCAAGCAGATCTCGAAGTAACTAGCGCGCCGAGCCCAGAGGCCGGAGCGAACCAATTATCGCCAGCACCCAAGCCCACCAGCGCACGCCGCTATCTCGTCGCGCTAGTCGGCATCGTCTTGGCACTCGCGCTTGTCTCCATCGATCAGACAAAGGCGATCAATGAGAGCACTGCGCCATCCGACGTCGTTATGGCTGCGGAACTCGCTGATCGGGAGAGACTCGCCGAGGTCGAACGCAAAAAGTACCTCGACCGTGCGGTAGAGGAGGCGAAGGACAAGCTCAAGAAATACCTGCTGTGGACCGTCTTCGGCTCTGCCGTCAGTGCAGACGCCTCCACATCGGTGCCGCCCGAAGTCCTGGAGGCAAGCCAGATTGCTTGGTGCAGTAATGAAAGCGAGATTAAGGTCGCTACCGGCGACGCTGGCGTTGTTGTTCTGGAACAACTTTGCCCAAAAGGGAAAGCCGCCGAAGGTGTTGCGACGCTGGTGCGTTTAGCCGGAGAGGGCAATATCCATGCGGCAACGGCGATTGCATTCCTTCAGGTCATTGAGAATCCCTGGGATTCTCTTGACTGGGCAAATCGGTCCGCAGCCAAAGGTGTCCCATCGGCGTACTACTTGCTCGGCTATCACTACCAATGGGGGAAGGCGGTTCCTAAGGACACGCAGCAATCCCTGGTATGGCACAGAAGGGCAGCCGAGCTTGGCGACATCAGATCTCAAAACTCGCTATGCATCATCCGCCAAGAGTTCGACGATCCCAAGGCCCTGTTCGTCGAGCCAGTCTATCGGTCAAACATTGAGGCTCACGCCTGGTGTTCTCTCGCTGCGAGTAACCCATCTGATGGCTTCTATGCCGGGTCGTACCGACAAGCTGCGGCTTCGGACCGGGAGAAGATCGCCCGAGCACTTAAGCCGAGCCAGTTAGCTGCGAGCATGAAACGGCTCCGGCAGTTGCAGACCAAGTTCAAGGCCTTGGGGCCCGTCTAGCCGGAGAAAGGACCCCATGCCGACACAGTCAGAAGACCTATTCCTTGAGATACCGAAAGCGGAGGGCGACGAAAGAGCGCGAGAGGTGAATCAACCTCTGTTCGGCGTTCAGCGGGGAGTGCTCACTTTCGCCCTCAGCCTAGCGAGTTTCGTGCTTGCACTTTGCGGAGCGCTAACCTCGCTCTACATATACAAGTCCAGCCTTGAAGGCCTTCAAGTCGCCCAGACCGCTGTTCAACTCGGCACGGTCGGCAAGCTGGCCAATGAGACGAAGACGACAGGAGCCGAAGCGAAGTACGCAGAGGAGATGAATCGGCTCCAGACGGCAAATGAAAACTTGCGCACGGAGCTGATGCGGTCACAGACCTCGCTAGCCCGTGCGGAGGCCGAACTGGCAGCGGCTGATGGCGGCTTGAAAGCTATCGAACTTGGGTTAGCTTCTGGCACGACGGGTGACCCGGAGTTTCAAAGAGCCGTGACGCGGATCTTCCAGCAGGTCGTTACGCCTCTTGTTGACTGCCTCAGCATGAAGCCAGGTGAGTCCACGGAGAAGTTTGAGAAGCGCTGTAAAGGCAAGGATCTCACCTCGCTATTCGGCATCAAGGTGGCCCCACCATCCACTACTGATCCTTTCGGGTTGCAGCCCCTGGCTGATGCCCAAGCAAAGAAGGCTCGCGCTGCTGGGCAGGCGAAGAGGGAGTGATCCGCCCATTCGACTTGAGCTCACGGATCGTGATCGTGACTACCTGGGTGCGGTTTCAAGCAAAGTTCGGACCTTCACGTTGGAACAGATGGCACGCACCTGGTGGCCCGCAGCTCGGACAGGTCGAGCCCTTGCTCATGCCCGACTGACCACTTTGGCCGAGGAGGGATTACTTCTCCTCGAACGTAGGCCGGTCGCTGAAATCCCAGTGCTAGCCCCGGAGACTGTGTGGGAGTTGGAAATGCTCCCACCAGACTTCGGGGCGTTATCTTACCGCCTTCAGAAGAGGTGGAATCAGCATCCAGTTATGACCACATTAGTGTCGGCATCTAAGACTTGCGCAAACATGTTCAGCGGCCACGGCGGTCGCGTGTCCCGCGACAGCGAGTGCCGCCATGATGTTCATCTGAGCGAAGTCTATCTTCTGTATCGCCGCCTGCATCCCGCGCTGCTGCCGTTCTGGATCTTCGAGGAACGCTTGCGGCAGGAGAGGGGTGCGCGGTGCCAAGAGATGCTTCCCGATGTGCTCATTCGGAGCACCACGGTTACACGGGCTGTCGAGTTCGGCGGAGCCTATTCCAAGTCAAAACTTGAGGCCTTCCATGCCTACTGCGTGGAGAAGACTCTTCCTTACGAGATCTGGTGATGGACACACAACAGAGAGAAATACTGGAGTTTATTGGACTCCACACAATTGCGCTGCGCAAGGTTATTGAGACGCGATTCTTTGACGGGCGGAGCTGTAGTGGCGCAATCAGCCGTCTCCTGCGCGAGGACCTGATCCAGCGCAATTCAAGCGGCCTTGAAGGAAATTACAGTTACTACCAACTGAGCCCCAAAGGGGCGAAGGTTTGTCAGCTTCCGCAAAATCGGGCCCGGCCCAAGGAGGCTAAGGGACTTGCACTTGATCTGGCCGCCCTCTGGTTCTCCTGCATGGGCGAGAAGCGGCGCAAGCGGTTGACAATCGAAGAGCTCAAGACACTGTTCGGCGCGCCGAAAGGCGGCAACGTTATTCATGTCGCTCAAGATGGCGAGGATGAAGAGACAATCGTCTTCCGCCTATTCGCTCCGAGCGCCACGTCGCCTGTTCGCACGGTACTGCCGACCTTGAAGAAGAGCGCCTTTGAAATCTTGTCTGATGAAAAAGTGCTGCGGTGGGTCGAGCGGGGTACCTATGGACTTGCCGTTCTTGTGCACAGCGAGAACCGTCGAGACGATCTGGCAGATCTGATCCGTGATGAGGAGTTCCCCGACATCCGAATTCACCTCGACGTAGTTCCGACCCCGTCAAACCTGCGGGAATTCATGAGCCCCGATAAGGAGGCGGAGTGAGATGCCAAAAACCCCGCAGATTGTTTCGGGGGATCGACCGGCGGAGAAGCTCCGGTGGTGGGAGGAATGGGTAGATATCATCCGTCGCCGGGGCGGTCAGTTTGATCTCCTAAACGGAGAGAAGGTCTTCTGGGGCGAACATCTGTTTCTGGGATCGGAAACCCACAAGGAGCTAGGCCGTAAGGCCCGCGCAGTTGGTGTGAAGGCCAACACCTTCTCTGATGACCTTGAATACCACGAGGTCACGGATCTTCGCTTTTGGCAGGAGACAAAACCGGCACCGCTCCTCCTTCACGAAAAGATCCTTCGTGAGCATTGCTACATCGTCGGTCCAACCGGCACGGGCAAGACGAGCCTTGCGATCATGCCGATCCTGATTCAGCTGATGCGCGGCTCACAGACGAGTTCGGTTGAGCTATCGCCACCTCCTGTCGTCTTTGTGTTCGACTTCAAGGGTGATCCAGCGTTGTTTCACACCGTTAGGCTTGAGGCCGAACTTAGGGGACAGAAGTTCCGGTTTTACACGACAGAGATCGATCGCCCGACATACCGATTTAATCCATTTCGTGGATTTGATCGCAGCCAGCGTTCAGTACCGCAGCTTTGCCAGTCGATACTCGACCCTCTCGGTCTGAATTTTGGACGAGGTTATGGACGCAGTTACTACACGGAACGAAGTCGCTATCTCCTCTCGATGACACTGAAGCGCTATCCGAGAGTAGCTTCATTCTCGGAACTACATGCGGCGTTACGCTCGACCGTTTCCACCCTCAAAGATCCCAGAGCAAAAACGGACGCATTTGAACTCCTCTCCGTGATTGCCTCGGGGGACACCTGAAAACCGGCCAATGGGGGACACCTCAAAACCGGCCAACGGAATCAGACAAGACAAGGTTGTTATAACCCACAACGGCCCC
>JAYVFX010000593.1:0-3089 GCA_043772795.1 Deltaproteobacteria bacterium | reverse complement strand
GCTCCAGAGAATTAGCGGCGAGAGTGATTTACGCTGCTTTGCAAATTCTCAAAGAACGTGGCGGAGAATCACCAGGGCGGGAGGTACTGGAAGAAGTTGAAAAGCGGGTCACGCTCGATGAGTGGGCGAAAGCCGTCTACGAAAAATCTGGCTACGTCCAGTCCTCGTAACATTGGGGGCCAGATTAGGGGCTAAGAGAAGGTTTCGATCTCACGGCCAATCGGGCCGAAATTTGAAGAGGGTGCCGGAAGTGTGGCGTTGACCGCCTTCAAATAACGCCGCCTGGCTTGAGCATCGTGCGTGGCTTCTACTGGTGGGTCGATGAGTTCGGAGCGACTAAATTCGCGCAGAAGTGTAGCGTCGAGAATTTCCGAAACTGTTTTCGACCTCTCTTCCAATCGGGCGCGGATCTGCATAAACTTCACCCTCGTTTCTCGCGGAAGGGATTGCAACTTAACGCCTTCCAGGCTTCTGAGACCGCGAACAAGCATGGAATGGGACTGCGCAAGACGGGTACGGATTTCTCGTAATCGTCTCAGGGTTTGCCGATTCAGATTGAGTTGCTCAATGCTGTACTTTCCTACCAGTTCAGTTTTCGCATCGAGCCGTACCGGACTCATCGGAGAGGCGCCAAAGTGGTCATCTGGATCGTCTATGTCTGGCCGAAAGAAGCGGTAACCTTTTCGGGCGGCTGGTTCAGTGGGGAAAGCGCGCTTGAAGCTGTTACAGTGATTACAGCTCCAAAGAAGATTGTCATATGTTGCTACGAGCTCGGGATATCTCGATTGCGGGAGATAATGATCTATCGAGAATGCAAC
The DNA here is from genome assembly GCA_043772795.1 of Deltaproteobacteria bacterium. GTDB lineage: Bacteria > Desulfobacterota > Binatia > Bin18 > Bin18 > VGTJ01. Next base: position 2,271 of record JAYVFX010000593.1, on the reverse strand, counting down.
GCCACTTGCTTCGCTTTCAGCCAGGGTGCAGTAGGCACACGAATACCAGAAGTCCCAGCGGAGTACTGATCGATAGCCTTCGTAGTTGTCCTTGGCTACAACCGGGGCACTGCGCGTGACCGGCGCGTGGTCAGCGCGCGCCGGGAGCAGAGTATCAGCTTTATGCTTTGTTGCGTCGGTCATCGAGTACGGCGTCGCTTTGGATGCGAATGCTGGGTTGCAATCTCTGCAGCGTGGTCAGCAAAAGCCGAAACCTCGTCCGCAATCTTTTTATGAAGACTTGCCAAGTCGTCGAGGCGATCGAGAGAGTCACCGATATCAGCATCCTGCAATCGGTCGATCTGCCACCGAAGGTACCGGAGCCGATTAGATTCCTGCGGTAAGAGATCCTCAACGAAACTCTTCTCCACCAATTGGCCGTGCTCCTCGTAGAGTTGCTGTTTCACTTCTTCCGGGATCGCCCCGCTGAGTTCCCGTGCCACCCTTGCCGCTGCACGTGTGGCATCGCTCTCCTCGCCTTCGGTTTCTCTCTGGGTGCCCACACTAAGCGATGGTGAAGAACGGGCAAGATTCCACAAAGTCCGTGTATCTGCCTCGGTCGCACTCCCAGAGTTCGATGGAGCTGAGGGCTGGTCAACTCCAAATGCACTTTCATCAAAAGATAGCGCTGATGCTAGTCGCGACATAGAAGACCTCCATCGTGCCCAAAGCTCACGAAGTAGTCTTTGGCGTGAGTGATCACAGTGCGCAACTCCGTGGCGAGTTCTGCGCGCGCCATAAGTTTTTGCGGATCCCAGAGTCGCTGCCAGTCTAGTTTGAGTCGAAGATCTTTCGGTCGATCGTACGCGTTCTTCGAGATCTGATGATGACATTGCTCTCGCGTCTTTGAACCAGATGAGCACTCGACCAGGAAGTTAGCATCTACAACCTTTAGTTCCTTCGACCATAGACCTGACATACGCTTCAGAAAGTTCTCAATCCCGGGGGGTTCCTCACCCTCAATTAATCGGCAGTCGGCATGTACACCGATGCGGATAATGGGCCTCTTCGTGGGACCTGAAGCGTCGTTGATCATTGCGAGCGCGCATTCAAGAACGTCGTCGAGCATTGCGCTGTAAGCCCTTACCTGGGTGGGAGAGTCTAGAATTGGTAGCTTGCCCGGGCGGTCCTTCACCAATAGCCCATAGGTATATCCGAACATGAGGTTTGAAGGATCGAGGTGCAGGAACATCCCGTTGCTACGGTTCACACGAACCGACGTCGAGGTGGGTGCGTCAATGCTCACGGGATCAGGCCACTTTCCCGTTAAGCGTTCGAGTGAACTCCAGATTCCTGGTGAGAACCCTACCCATGGTGCTGTTAGGATGCCGATAATCGGCGTTGCAAGAACTTGGTCAATCCATGGTGGTTCAGTGGTCATGATCTTATTATCTCAGGAAAAGTGGGGTGATGTCACGCCTTACTAGCCAAGTGAGGGGTCCTCTACAGGGCTTCGTAAATGGCCTCGCCACTCCTACGCCCATTACTAGTCTGAAGTCAAGAGAAAAATGCCAGTAAGCCTTTCACTTCTTCCCTATCGCTAGCTGGCTATGGGCCTCTCTCTTTGACTTACGATAACTCTTCATCCGACTTTCCCGGTAGGCTTTGCCGTGCCGTTGGTAGTTTGCTTTTTGGCGGCATGCGACCGTGTCATACACCGCTCGTTGCTGTCCCATAAAGGTCTTTCCACATACCGGACACGCTTTCTCTGTCAGCGCATACGTAACAAATGGCGATAGGAAAACTTACTCAGTTACACTCACTGAGGAGAAAGCCTTCTGTGGCTGTGGTGACAGCATGTTTCGTGGCAAGACTTGCAAACACTCTGTAGCCTTGGCGTTGTGTGCGATCCGTACACCACAGGCAGCGGTGAAGAGGGAAGCCACACTGAAGCCGTTTAACTTGAAGCTCGCGAAAGTGAGGAGAGGGACGTAAATGAAAAAGGCTTGTCAGAGCGGTCACTCTGGCAAGCCCCACAAAAGGAACTAACAATACATGTACTCTATCACTCCTTGTTTCTTCGGGCAACGCGCCCCGCCGATCGTTCCCCCTACTGGCTAAGGCGTTTGGTTTCTTCCACCTGAAATGGCAATGCGCCGCGGCTGTCAAGAAGGAGGTGTAAATATGGCCATCTATCAACGTGGTAAGTCCTGGTACTATGACTTTGTTCACAAGAGGCAACGTTATATGGGTTCGTTTGGGAACGTTTCCCGTAGCGTTGCCAAAGAGGAG
>JAYVFX010000592.1:0-5385 GCA_043772795.1 Deltaproteobacteria bacterium | reverse complement strand
TTCACCCTGAGCTTGTCGAAGGGCGGTCGGTGCCTCTTCTGTCTCCATTACAATAGGATGCCTATAGATCATCATTGGATCTTCTCCTTAGTCTACACGTCGGTCCTGCGTTGGGGCTCTCCCACCGGTTTCCCAGAAAGGAAACGCGGACCAGCATCATAGCTTCCTGCGACAGCAAACGTCGCTGATGAAGTCCGATTTCCGAACCTGTTCAGCCTCTCGTGTACGGAGCCGTACATATTGTGAAAGACCCGCGTGAAAAGAGGCATGTCAAAAACTCCGCTCGCTTTCACCACCCACAAATAGGTCCGAGAATCTTTCTCCAGTTTGAGTAGATGCTGACTCTGAACCGCCGACTGTCCACTGCGACTGAAACTTCCTGGAACCTCGGCTGCAATCGGGAATGCTTCGCTGAGCATAAACTCTTCGAACGTTTTCTGGTCTGCCTCAGGGGAAAGCTGAATCGCGTGGATTCCACCAAATCGAGCCATGAAAACTCCCTCCGTGTTGTGAATACACGAACACATGACAGCAAGAGCAATGCCGCTGGTGGAGATTTTTATTTGTTCAGGTTTTGTGGCCTATTAACCAGGAAGAGCGTCCCTTGAGAGAAAGTTTTTTTGACAGTGTGTATACTTTTTTTATGTACTTGCCCGCAACAAATCCCCGACGCGTCCTTCAGTTTTGCGAATATCTTCTTCGTACTTAAGCACCAAATTAAGTGTCCGTTTGACGCCCGAAGCATCAAGTTCCGTTATTCCTAAGGCTAACAGTGCCCGTGCCCAATCGAGGGTCTCAGCAATACTCGGTGCTTTCTTCAGCTCAAGCTTGCGCAATCCATTGACAAAGCGAGCCACTTGCCGTTGCAACTTTTCGTTAAGATCAGGCACTTTGAGAGCAATAATCTGGGCTTCGTCCTCAAACCCAGGAAAATCAATGTACAGATGCAAACACCGCCGCTTCAGCGCTTCGGAGAGCTCGCGTGCACGATTGGAGGTCAGGATCACTGCCGGTCGATACAGCGCCCGAATAGTTCCCAGTTCTGGCACACTCACTTGAAAGTCGCTGAGAACTTCAAGCAGAAACGCTTCGAACTCTTCATCCGCTTTATCAATCTCGTCGATCAGCAACACCACCTTGCGTGGCACACTGATGGCGTGTAGGAGCGGCCGTTCAAGTAAATACTCGCGCGAGAAAATATGCGACGAGACCTCATCCCATCCTTGCGTTTGTGCCGTATCCGCCTGAATGCGAAGGAGTTGCTTCTGATAATTCCACTCGTACAATGCTCGCGCTTCATCAAGCCCCTCGTAACACTGCAGACGGACGAGTTCTGTCTGCAGTAACTCGGCCAGGACTTTGGCGACTTCTGTCTTACCAACGCCAGCGGGACCTTCGATAAGCAGCGGCTTCTCCAGGACCAGCGCCAGGTAGATAGCAGTTTCAACCTTGACGGTAGTGATGTAGCGACATCGTTTGAGGCCGTTGTGGACGAGATCGAAGGTAACCTCCATGCATCCTCATTTACCACGGGGGCTGATTCGGCTGTGGTTCTTGTGTTCACACTTCAAGAACCAACCCGTCGTGCGCGCACTCAATTGTAATCTCGTCCATCCGTTCGAGGACTTCGCGACCGACATGGCTGAGGATGAGCCGTTTACAGCCTAACCTGCCTTGTTGATGTGCCTGAGCAATCTGTGGGTAACTGACATGGAAGTTTGTCAGCGTCGCGAAATAACAGCACTCACAGATGAACAAATCCGTGCCTTGGGAATGGGTTACGAGATCTTCATTCCAGCCACAATCTCCAGAGTAGAGCACCGCCTTATCTGCCCCGGCGACTCGGTATCCTAAAGACACATCCTTCTCTTGGTGGGGGACACGGAAAGGGAGGAGTGTGATGTCGTGAAAAACTTCCGCCTTTCCTGGTGTGACTTCATGAAATTGCAGAGGGAACGCAATTCCGCGTGCCGCAAATTCACGATACATCGCACTGTGCAAGGTGCGCACCCGTTCTTCCAGGCCTGGCGGACCAATAATTAATAGCGGTTTCGTGCGCAGTTTCTCGTAGGTGTATTCGAGAAAGAGAAACGGTAGTCCACCAAAGTGGTCACCGTGCAGGTGGCTAATGGCAATAAAATCAATCCGCTCGGCAGCAATTCCCAGGGCTTTCAACCCGAGCAGCGTGGTTGCCCCACAATCCAGCAGGAAACCGACATCTCCCGTTTCAACAAGATATCCACTATGACGCCGACCACCACTGCAAAACGCGTCGCCAGCGCCAAGCACCGTCACTCGCATGTGCGCTCGCTTTCCGGGAACGACCAATACGGTCTTTTCCCAACCCACTTTTGTTGTGTTATCGCGTTTATCGGCACCGCACAAGTCTCTACGTTCGACGCACTTAGGAAACAGCCTGTCTGTGGTTGTTGAACGCTTGTGCTGGCTACTTCCCTAACGCAAACACCCACAATACTCCTCCCTGTGGCACGAAGGTCTTGGTGCCGAATGCTTTATCGAGGAGTTCCTGCTTGCGTTGCGCATCGACGCCCCAGCCGGATTGTACGGCGATGTATTGCACGCCATCGACTTGGTACGTGCTCGGTACGCCAGTCACGCCAGAGTTGGTGCGCTGTTGCCATAACAACTTGCCGGTCTTGGCATCAAAGGCGCGAAAATAGCGGTCGTTGGTGCCACCCTGAAAGACGAGACCTCCACCCGTAGTGAGTATTGGTCCCCAGTTGTGCGATTTGAAGGTTTGCGTCCAGACTTTCTTGCCGGCGTTCATGTCCCACGCTTGCAGTTCACCGATGTGATCCTTCGCGTTTGGTTGTGGGAGCAGCTCAATGTCTGCGATCTCAAGACCAATGTAGAGTTGGCCCGGTGTGTACGTTGCGGGCTTTCCCTTTAAAGCACTACACAGGTTCTCGTTAGCAGGGATATAAAGATAGCCAGTTTGTGGATTGTAGCCTGCTGGCGGCCAGTCTTTACCGCCCCAAATCGACGGGCAAAACTCTGCTCGTTTGTTAATGCCCGGGACACGGTCAGGATCATACGTGGGCCGACCGGTTTCGGGATCGAGTTTTGTGAAGACATTCTGCTTCACAAACGGTTCAGCATGGACATAAGAGATCTTGTCGGCGCTGCGTTCGAGAAGCCACAGGTAGCCGTTGCGTGCCGGATGCACCAACGCTTTGATCGAACGTCCATTCCGTTGCACGTCCAGCAGAATCGGAGCTGAAACTTCGTCCCAATCCCACGAATCGTTCCAGTGATATTGATGGTGAGCTTTGAGTTTGCCCGTGTCAGCATCCAAGGCAATCACTGAATTGGCATACAAATTATCTCCTGCGCGTGTCTCTCCCATGAACGGCCCTGCATTGCCTGTTCCCCAATAGGTGAGATTGAGCTGGGGGTCATAACTTCCAGTGATCCAGATGGGGACCGCGCCAGTCTTCCACGTATCGCCGGGCCAACTGTCGTTTCCTGGCTCGCCCGGGCCAGGAACGGTATAGGTTTTCCACTCGGGTTTTCCGGTCTCGGCGTCGAACGCTTGCACGAAGCCACGAATACCAAACTCACCTCCTGACACTCCGACCATGACCTTGCCGCGTGCGACCAGGGGCGCGAGGGTCATGTAATAACCAGTGAGATAGTTCTCAACTGTTTGATCCCAGACCACCTCGCCGGTGCGAGCATTTAAGGCGACGAGATGCGCGTCGACTGTCGCTAGGTAGACTTTGTCGTCATACAAGGCGACTCCACGATTCGTCGGATGAAGCTGAAAGAGATCTTCCGGCAACTCGCGCTTGTAACGCCACAGCAAGTCTCCGGTCTTCGCATCCAATGTTAACACTTGGTTCTGTGGTGTAGTGATGAACATGACACCGTTATTGACGATGGGAGGGGACTGATGACCCTCACCCACACCAGTGGAAAATGTCCAGACCGGCACGAGTTTCCGCACATTCTTGGTGTTGATCTGCGTCAGGGGGCTATAGCCCCAACTGTCGTAAGTGCCACGATACATCAACCAGTTTTGTGGCTCTGGATGTAAGAGTCGCTTACTAGTCACAGGTTGATATTTTTCAAGAGGCTGGGCAGATGCGAGACTAGCGCACATGCTCACGACGAGGGTGGCGTGAAGAATGACAATCTTAAACATGTATTTTTCTCATTTCTGTTCAGCGCCGACGCGACCCGAGAACGGCCCTGCAACGGTGAGCTTACCATCAACGACCTGTAGCGGTAGCACCGCGAGCGGTTTTGGTGCCGGACCACTCACGACCCGAGCACGATCTTTCGCATCAAATGTTGAGGTATGGCAAGGGCAGATCAGATGCTGCGTCGTATTCTCCCACCCGATGACGTCACATCCTGTATGGGTGCAAACCGCGGAATACCCAACAATGCCTTCAGCGGCAACCGTTCGTGTTTGTTCAGTCAGTGCCTCCGGTGCTAGTCGAACCAGCAGTACGCGGTTGAGACGTGAACCATCACGCACGACCTGAGTCGTAGGGTCTTTCGCGTATGCGGTTACTGGTGGGCCTCCAGGTGGTACATCTTGCAAGGCAATCAGTTGTCCCTGATGTTCGCCGAGCGCAAAGACAAGAAGGTCTCCGGTTTGTGGTCGGGATTTGTTGGGTTCTGTCTGGGCATACGCTGCATGCTCGACGACGGAAAGACTCAAGCCGGCACCGAGCGCAGACTTGAGTACGCTGCGGCGACTGAAAAGGGGAGGGGAAACGCAGGCAGCACAGGGTCGGGACTTTACCTGATTCTCAGACTCATCTTTCGGTCTTTGCACGGAGAAACTCCTTCCGATACGCACCCTTCTATGTTTGAGAGGAAGAGAAGTCAATTGTTGGAGAATCCTTCTGCTGAGGGAGCCCAGTGATCCGAGTTCACGTGCGCGACTTCTACTCGCCTCTTGTGTTTCTTCCCGTTATATAAGGAGGTCCCTATGAATACAAAGCTGAAGAAGTTGTTTTTCCTCGTCATCCCCCTCATGGGAATTGTATTCCTCTCACCGTCGGCCTTCGCTAAACACCATCACCACAAACATTGCAACCCAGATTACGGCAATTCGTATTCCGACCGTTCGCATTATGATCGCCCGTACTATGACCGTTCCTACTATGGCCGTGGGCGTTACAACGATCGCTACGATGATCGCTATGACGATGACGATTATTCCCGGCGGCGCACCCCTCGCTACCAGCCGCGCTATAACGACAGCTACTCTGGCAATGGTTCTTACTATCCTAACAACGGTTACTCTGGTGGGTCTTCTTATCCTCAGACTGGTAACTTCCCCTGGTGGGAGCTATTGATGCCTCGCTACTAACCCGCTCACCTTACAGAACAGTAGGGGCGAAGCATTTC
>JAYVFX010000591.1:0-3947 GCA_043772795.1 Deltaproteobacteria bacterium | reverse complement strand
CGAAGTCGGTCCTTTCATGTTGAGTCGACTCTCCGCGGCCGGGTATGACGGAGACGATCTGTTTACGCGTGAGGCGGTCCAATGCATTGCGACCTATTCGAAGGGAACGCCGCGACTGATTAATGTCATTTGCGATAACGCGTTGTTAGTAGCCTACAGCCTCAATCAGAAAACGGTCCAGGCCGAGATCATTGAGGAAGTTGCACATGATCTGCAATTGCAAGCGGATACGCGACTCTCTCGCGTAAGGGAACTGCACGCAGAGACAGAAGTCGGGGGATGGGGAAATTACGCAGAGGAGGATGTTGTCGCTGACGATTCTCCCCCGGCGCTAGCACCACTCGCGGCAAGTACAGCCACCGCTTCTCCACCGAGAATGCGTTATCCAGAGGTAGTTAACCAGTCTAATCCGCGACTCTCTCGTCTTATTGGGGGCGCCGTCTTGGCACTCGCGCTTCTCGCTGGGGCTGGGGCTGCAATCCTCCCGAAGTGGTGGGGATCTGGTAGCAATTCTGTGTTGACTCGGAAAGAAGAGGATAAAAGAGTCTCTGCGGTCTCTCCAGGCTCTCCTGCTCGTTCGGCTGAAAGCCACTCTCAAGAAGATGAAAAAGGCGGGCTGGGAGTTCTTTCCACACCCGTTCAACCTGGAAACAAAGGGAATCCAAAACAAGAGAAGCGGACAGAACCGGACACCGGAGCCGTTCAGCGGCAAACCCCTCCCACGCTGGTGACACCGGTCAACTCGTGGCGAGACCATCCTCTCTTGGTGAAGTCCAAGATGACGATTTTTGATTTAGTGCTGAAGAACTATGGAAACTACAACACGCTTGCTCTGGACTTGATACAAGAAAAGAACCCCCGCCTCAAGGATTTGGCAAAGATTGTTGTAGGGGAGAAGATCTGGCTGCCGCCCTTAACACAAGAAACGCTAGTGCGCGTGCAACCGGAAGGTGGATATCAGCTCATCCTGGCTTCCTTTCGGAATCAACGAGACGCCGAGCAGTTTGCTCAGAGAGTAAGAGATCAGGGGTACGCCGTTGCCATTACCCCGCGAAAAATTGCGGCGAACTTCGTTGTGCAACGAGTCGAGATCCACGCATTAAAAAACCTTGACGAAGTAAAAGCGGCGTTAGGCTTGGTGAACATCAACAATGTGTTGTCAGGTAGGGTATCATCAAAAAGTAGGGGGGCGACCGTCGTAGGGGCTACTGGTGAGCCGCAGCCGGGCAAGGGAAGTGTGCCCTCGCAGGTGGGGGCGTCGGGTGTGACGGGACGAGATAAAAAGTGAGTCGTGGGGAACTATGAGGGAGGCATGAGCATGTTTTCTGTGTTGGGAGATAAGAGTCGCACGCACCGCAGATGGTGGAGTGTCGTGCTGGCGTTTTACCTGGTGAGCTTTTTTCCCGCACTCGCTGCCGCGCGAGTTGCGAGTCGGTTCTCATTCTCTGCTGGAGAAGAGTATAATGATAATATTTTTTTCTCGGAAAAAAAGAGTCATGATCTGGTGACGGTGCTTACTCCGGCACTGCATTTTCTCTACCAACCGCAGTACCGCACCGATGCCTTTCTTACCGCAGATCTGAATACGTCGGCGGAGATTTATCCACGACATGGGGAGTTGACAAACATTGGGGACCGCCTTTCGTTCCGTGCCAACGCGCTCTACCCATACTCTCAACGAGTGACCTTTCATGCCTCAGACTGTCTTGGACGTCTGGGAAAAGCCCGATTGGGGGGGCTGTTTGATAACGATCGGGCAGGCAGTTTTGGTAGTGTTATGGGCGGTGGTTCTTCTAGTAGGATTCCCGAAATCGGACGCAGTAGTTTTGAAGGTGGTGGGGGGGAAGGGCAGTGTGGTCGGCGCCGTGGCCTCGGTGGTTTGGTCAGCGGAGAGCCGACGTCTCCGCTCAGAACAAACGAAATTCTTACGACGGGAGATACGCTGGAGAACGAGTTCAACTTTTTGAGCACGTTTGCGTACTCGCAAAACTTGAGGTTCGCTCTCGAATACAATTGGAATTATACGAGGTTCTTTGATGAGGGAGCGCAGGGGAGCCTCCCGTTTGTCGATAGCACCACACTGGGAAACTCGGAAAGCTCCCATGAGTTTGAAGCTCAGGCCGGCTACGCACTGGGGAAACAACATAACTTGACAGCCAAATATCGTGTGAATTTCTTGCGCTCACGAAATGGGAAGCAGACTGTTCTGCACGACTTTGACCTCGGCGACGATTTCTATAGCTCGCGTCAAATCCGACTCACGCCAACCTTGGTGCTTAAGGGCGCCACTGGTCTTTCCTTGGGAACCGGTGAGGGGAGCTTGCGCCTGTATCACAAACTTGATGTTTCCCTCGTAAAATTGTGGCGAACTGCTATTTTTAGCATATCAGCGCATCGGGGACTCTCTGGGAGTTCTGGAATATCTGGTGCTTCATATACGACGACATTTTCTACCCAATATACGATTCAACTGACTAGAAGATTGACCATGTTTGCCGCAGCTAACTACTCGATGTATGACACGCGCGACTCTAATTTCAACACATTCCAGGCCATTGGCGGTTTTCAGTACTGGGTCACAAGCTGGATGTCGGCGAATTTAATGTACAACTACCGACAGCTGGATCCCGGCAAAATCAAAGGAACGTCGCGAGAGTCGACAATACTTCGTACGGCAACAATCGATGGCAATAGTGTCACTCTTTCGCTGTCAATGCATTTTGATATTTGGCCCAATGTCGGGCTTGCGCGAAGCGTCGCTGCCAACTCTCAGATGGCTATTGAGTCTCCCGTGGAAGGCGTCCAGCCCGGACCTGCACCTGAGCCGGCTCAGCAAGCTCCAGCCGCCAACCCATGATAATAAATCTGTGAGGAGAACAATGGTAAGAAAACATGTAGTGATACTAATACTGCTGGCCATCGCTTGTTCCGGATGTGCAGACCAATCTATTCGTCAGCATGTCACTCAGGTACCCCCAGATATGAACAACCCGCTGGCACCAGCCGCGGAGTCGTATGTCGTGGGTTCCGGAGATGCCCTTCAGGTCGTTGTCTGGAAAGAACCTGGACTGTCCGGTCTTGTCACCGTCCGACCTGATGGATTTATTACCTTGCCTCTGGTGAACGAAGTGCAAGTTGTTGGGTTAAAAACAACGGAGCTGCGAGAATTACTGGAGAAGCGTTTTCGGGAATTTGTCACCGATGCGTACGTAACCGTACGGGTAGAAAAGATCGCTTCGACTGAGATCTTCTTGATCGGTGAAGTACTCAAACCTGGAGCCTATCCGCTCATCGGAAACGATACGGTGGTTCAACTCTTGACACGCTCGGGCGGTCTTACTCCCTTTGCTGACCGTCGGAATATTCGCGTGAGTCGGCGCCAAGGAGATAAAGTGACGGAGTTCGTAGTGGACTACAACGCGATTCTGGGAGGGGACCTGAAACAGGACATTCTGCTGAGACCGGGAGATCGGATTGTTGTCCCGTAGTAGAGTGGCAACTTTCGCTGTGGTGGCGGAGAGGGGGAAACGTAGATGGATATGTTCACAAATGGGTTTACTCTAGAAACCTTCCTGGCTCTTTTGCGCAGGCGCCAATGGATTGGACTTTCGGTCTTCTTTATTCTCTCGAGTCTCTTAGCGAGTGCGATTATCTTCCTTCCCAATATTTATACCTCTCAAGCGCTCATCCTTATTGAGAGTCAACAGATTCCTCAAGAATATATTCACTCGCCGGTTACGAAAGCCGTCGAGCGGCGTCTCCAGGAAATCAGCCAGGATCTTCTAAGTCGATCGAAGCTCGAGCAAATGAGCGAGCAATTTGGCTTGTATCAGCAATTGAAAAAAACCGGGGCTTCGAGTGAAACGGTTGCCAAAGTGATGAGGAAAGACATCGGTATAAATGTGATCAACGGGCGAGCGGCAGGCGATACCGTGGCTTTCGGCGTG
>JAYVFX010000590.1:0-4400 GCA_043772795.1 Deltaproteobacteria bacterium | reverse complement strand
GAAGCCGGCGTGAAACTTCCGCTTCCCTATAAGAGTGTACTTGTCTTTCCACTGGAACCACGAGGAAAACTGGCCGGGCAAGTTCCTGAGATCGAGTTTTCGACCGGATTGATTGCGCTAGATTTGGAGATCCCCGCTGATGCTGGGTTCGAGTGGAAAGACCTTGAAGCCAAGGATGCGTGCTGTGTGGTGTCATTGAAGGGAGCGAAAGACGAGCTCGGCTCGACCGTCCCTCTGTACGAGCGGATCAGCAATAGCGTGACGATCGCTCTGCCTCAATTTGCTGGTTGACAATTTCGCATCAGCAGGCTTAGTTTCTTGCCAGGAGCAGGAGGGAGGATTATGTACTATTGCCGTGTATTAGAAGGGATAGCCAAACCAGGTCAACTTGAGGCTGCACTACAACTTGCCCAAGAACGGCTGGAAGTCATTAAGAAGGTATCTGGATTTCTCTTTATCCAAATTATGGATACCGGCGATGAATTCATCGCCGTCAGTTCCTGGCGCACTAGTAAAGATCTGCAAGCGTATGCAGAGAGTGATCTTGCTCGTAATCTTCTCAAAGATCTCACTCCCCTGTGCATCGCGCCACCCCGTGTACGGACATATGAACTCCGACTGATGGTAGAAAACGAGGACGGGTTCTTCCCCAGTGATGAGGGTGGGGAGGGATAATCGTAAATAAGAGGGCGAAATGGGAAAATGGGAAAACGGGGAAACGGAGAAATGGAAAACTGAGAACAGCCTTTTACTTTTTCCACCATTTCCCCTCTTCCCCTTTTCGCCGTTTCCCCCATTGTAATTTCACGAGTTTCTCAACTGCTAAACTCAAGGAAGGGAGGGACAAGTATGGCAACAATCATCGACGCTGATGGACACATCGTTGAACCACGCGCGGTGTGGGAAGAGTACACGGAATCGGCGTATCGTGAGGGTGTCATTCAGATCGCTCGCGACAGTGAGGGTATTGATTGCCTGCGTATTAACGGCGAGATTCGTCGCGATCGCAATATGACGATTGCTGCCGCCTGCACTCCTGGTGGTCTGTCTGAGCCACACAAAGCGCGCACGATGGGATGGGACGAGGTCAGCCCGAGCGGCTATGATCCCCACGCTCGCGTCAAAGATATGGATCTCGAAGGGATCGACGTCGCGTTCTTCTATCCCAGCCTATGGCTCATCTACGGCGATCTCAATGAGCCCAAGCTCGCCGCGGCCTCCTGCCGGGCGTATAACAACTGGATCGCAGATTTCTGTAAGCCCTACCCTAACCGTTTCTTTGGCGTTGCTCCGCTGCCGTTACAAGACGTGAATGAAGCGGTGAAGGAAATGCGGCGCGTAGTGAAAGACCTCGGCATGCGGGCAGTGTTCGTGCGTCCCAACCCGTTCAACGGGCGACGGCTGTGTGATCCTGCGTATGATGTATTCTGGCGGGAAGCCCAAGAACTCAACATTCCGGTTGCGATCCACGGCAGCTTCGGCACCAAGATGCCCACTCTCGGACAGGAGCGTTATAAAGATCCGTTCTTTTTTCACATGGTGTGCCATCCGTGGGAAATGCAGGGAGCCTGTCTCGACATCGTTTGTGGCGGCGTGTTGAGTAAATTTCCGCAACTCAAAGTAGCGTTTCTTGAAGCCGGTCTCGGTTGGATCGGCCACTGGCTCGACCGCATGGACGGCCACTTCGACAAGATGGGACACTACGTGCCATGGCTCAAACGCAAACCCAGCGACATGTTCCGCGAGCAATGCTTCATCTCCATGGACCCAGATGAACATTCCATCGGCATCGTTGCGTCGCTGGGTCTAGAAGATTGCATCGTCTGGGGTTCAGACTATCCGCATTTCGACTGTACGTTCCCTGGTGTTGTCAAGGAAGTCCAAAAAGCCTGTGCCTCGCTCTCAGCTCAGGCTCGACAGAAAATTATCGGGGAGAATACCAAGCGGTTGTACAACCTCTAGCAGGCTATAGGCTTCAGGCCGCAGGGAAACCGTCACATAAAGTAGGGTGGGCACTGCCCACCTTTCCGAGCAAGGAGCAGCGATGGAACTAGCCTATTCAAAAGCAGACGAAGCTTTTCGCAAAGAAGTTCGCTCGTGGCTGAAAAAGAACCTCCCCAAGAAAGACAAGGTCGTGAGCGAGCTAATGCCGCACGACCCCGAACGGGTACGGCTCGCTAAAGAATGGCAACACAAACTGCACGACGCGGGCTATGTGGCAATGAACTGGCCCAAGGAATACGGCGGCCAAAGCGCAGATGTTATGCGGCAGACCATCGTCAATGAAGAGTTGGTGTTAGCGCGCGCGCCCGGTCTGGTTGGTGCGTCGGGGTTGCTGATGCTTGGCCCGACGTTGATCCAATATGGCACGGAGGAACAACGACGGCGCTACTTACCGAAGATTCTGACGGCTGAAGAGATCTGGTGCCAAGGCTACTCTGAGCCAGATGCAGGGTCGGACCTCGCATCGCTACGCACGCGGGCTGAGATCGTCGGCGATGAGTTTGTCGTTAACGGCCAGAAAGTGTGGACCTCCAATGCACAGTTCTCAGACAGGATGTTCTGCCTCGTGCGGACCGATCCTGACGCACCTAAGCACCGCGGCATTTCGTACATTCTGATCGATATGAAGAGCCCGGGCATCACCGTGCGCCCGTTAGTGCAGATGACTGGGGATGCCGGCTTCAACGAAGTCTTTTTCGATAACGTTCGCGTGCCACGTACTAACCTGGTTGGTGATCTCAACCAAGGCTGGATGGTCGCTAATAACACCTTGTTCCATGAACGCAATCTGCTGGGCTCGACCACTCGCACACAGTTGATGATGCAGAATCTGATTCGCTTGGCTCGTACGCATCAACGCTATGGGAAGCCAGCAGCGGATGATCTGATCATGCGGCAAAAGCTGGCAGGACTACTGACCCGCGTCGAGGCGATGAAATACCATTCCTACCGACAATTGACGAACACAATCAAAGGTCGACCGCCGGGAGTCGGCGCGATGGTGAACAAGTTAGTCGGCACCGAATTGAACCATGACATTTGCGCCCTGGCGTTGGAAATTATGAACTCGTATGCACCGCTCAAAAAAGGCGCAGCACACGTGATCGACCACGGCACCTGGCAGTATGATTTTATGTTCACTCTTGGTTTGGTCATCGGTGGTGGCACCTCGGAAGTGCAAAAGAACATCATCAGCGAACGTGGGCTGGGGATGCCGAAGTCGGGCTAAAGCAGTCTAGGAGTCTAGGAGTCTAGGAGTCTGAGAGTCTAGGAGTCTGGAATCGGGAATAGGTTGTCCCTATTACGCTTTACGTTTTACGTATCACTCATCACTCATCATTCATTACTGAGGCAAAGCCTATGGATTTCGGTTTGTCAGAAGAACAAGAAATGTTGCAACAGTCGGCACGGGAATTTCTCATACAGGAATGCCCACCGACCTTCGTGCGTGCGATGTACACAGAGCCGGACGGTTTCTCGCGCGAGTTACATCGCAAGATGGCCGAGCAAGGGTGGACAGGGCTGCTGGTTCCCGAAGCGCACGGCGGGCTCGGATTAGGCATGCTGGACATGGCCGTGCTACTCGAAGAAATGGGGCGTGCCGTTGTCCCCGGACCATTTCTGTTTTCCTCGGTTCTCGCCACACTGGCGTTGATGTACGGTGGGACGAGTACACAAAAGAAGAACTGGCTTCCACGCCTTGCAACCGGCGAAGCGATTGGCACTTTGGCCCTCCTCGAAGAAGATGACCGCGTTGATGCCGCCGGAGTCCAGCTTAAAGCCAAGAAAACGCGTGATGGGTATGCGTTCTCCGGCACCAAGATGTTCGTGCCGTTTGCTACAATCGCTGATGTCCTTCTGGTCGCAGTACGAACCAAGGGCAAAGCTGAAGATGGTATCAGTTTGTTACTTATTGAGCGCGATACTCCCGGAGTCACGTTCACCCCGCTCGAAATTTTTGATCAGACTCGGCGGGTATACGAAGTTGCGTTCAAGAACGCCATAGTCCCGCAGGCTGCCTTAGTCGGCGGTGAGGGCCAGGGCTGGAAAATTCTGGCTCGTGTGATTGATGCCGCGTGTATCGCATTAGCGGCAGACAGTCTTGGTGGTGCACAAAAGTCGCTGGAGATGGCAGTTGACTACACCAAAATACGCACGCAGTTCAATCGGCCAATCGCCTCGTTTCAGGCGTTGAAACATATGGCCGCAGAGATGGCCAGTGACATCGAGCCCGCGCGTTCGTTGGTGTGGTACGCCGCGCACGCTTTTGACACGCTTCCACGAGAAGCCTCGCGTGCGGCATCACTTGCCAAAGCTTGTCTATCTGATGTGTATGCACGGACGACCAATCGCGCAGTGCAGATACATGGTGGCATCGGCTTCACCTGGGAGCACGA
>JAYVFX010000589.1:0-3245 GCA_043772795.1 Deltaproteobacteria bacterium | reverse complement strand
ACGGGCCTCGTCCGCCACGGCGCCCGCGATTACGATCCCGAGACCGGTAGGTGGACCGCCAAAGACCCCGTGCGCTTCGACGGGGGTGACAGCAATCTCTATGGGTATGTAGCAAGCGACCCAGTCAATGCGAGTGATCCAACCGGGCTAGAAACTCTTATTAATCTCCTGGGGAGTGCGAATGCCAGGTCGCTCCTTGGTCCTGGACTTTTCGCTTTCATCACGCAAACAATTTCCTTGGCTCACCAGGCGCGTATCTTTGCGACGATCGGCTCTGCTGAACTAATCAAACGCAGCGCTGGTCTGGTGCAATTAGGTCTTAGTGGGGGATTGCAACGTGCTCAGACACTTTTCCAAGCATTGGCAGGTGGCAGCCAAGAAATACTTACGCGCGGCCAAGTCTTAGTTGCGCGGTTCCCCACCTACACCGTTATTCTGAGGACGAAGTCGACTTTCGAGGGTTCTGTTGCAACGCTTGAGGTGCAGTTTTTGGGGGCTGCTCAAAAAGTCGAGCAAGCGATAAAAGTCAGATTCTTTAACTGAGTTCTTTTCTATGCGCCTATTATCGTCCGAAGAGTTCAGAAACAACTGGCAATTGATTTATGAGAAGCTATTCACCGGCTTTGGAGTCGCTGATGATTGTTTTCGGCATTCCTCATGGACGGCTGTTCTGGTTCCCCGTCCTATTGGGTTTCTTGAAGAGGTCACATACTGTGCGTTGAAACGTGCTGTAACCTCGGTTGGCGATGCACAGTATGTAGTCACTGATATTGAGGGCGACCCTCCGCATCAAGAGAATGTGTTGATGAATTGGGATTGGGAAGACCTCCGACAGTTAGCCGGCAAGACACTCTTAACCGCCTGCGATGCGGCATTGTTCGGTTCAAGTGCGCGCTGGGGTGCGTTATCGCTGCAGAGCGAGGATGGATATACCTGCATTGGTGGTGACGAAGTATTTATGGCGGAGTTTATAACAGCAGCCGGTGGGAAGCAGCGTCTGAAAGAGCGCTTTGCTGAGTTTGCGAAGGAGGAGTGGTTCCTCGCAGAAGAACAAAAGCGAAAGATCCTCACGGTGGTCGGCTGGTAGCGAGGTAGCCTGGAGGGAGCGGAGTGCAATCCTATGCCACGGGGGAAATAGGGGACGTTGCAAGGAAGTTAAGGTTACGGTTGGGAGCCCCGGGCGATCTGCTCGCCCGTGTAGTCTGTCTTCTTCACTCTCGGTGTGATCCCTGCTCACGCGACCTTCAGCGGGGTAATGCGAGCGTACTCGGCCTTGTGGGTGGTGAAGGTATCCCAGACATCCACGGCCTGTTGCATGGAGAGCCACAGATCGGGCGTGGTGTGAAACACCCGTGCCAAGCGATGGGCTAAGTCTGGCGTCACACCGCGTTTCTCCTGGAGCAGCGCGGTGACCGTGCGCGGGGCAATGCCCATGCGCTGGGCTAACTGCGTAGCCGTAATCCCCGCAGCAGGTAAGACTTCTTCTCGTAACAGCTCGCCCGGATGCGTCGGGCGACGCTTGCGTATTGTGTTCATCGTGTGCGTCCTCTTAATGATAATCTTCTAAATCGACATCAGCGGCTTTGCCATTGGCGAAGGTAAAGGTCAGCCGCCAATTCCCCGTCACCGTCACGGCCCAGGTGCCTTTGCGATCGCCTTTTAAGGGATGGAGCTTAAACCCCGGCAAGTCCATATCCCCGATCTCTTTGGCCGCATCCAGCGTGTCGAGTTGCCGACGCAAACGTGGGGCAGAGGCCGCCGGCACGCCGCGCAAATCGCCGCGCTCAAACAACCGCTGCAACCCTTTATGCCGGAACCTGGTAATCATCCTGCCGCTTCCTCTCACGCCCGCGCTTGTCGTTTGAGCCGTTCCCGTTCGACTAACACATCCACGAGCTGCCACACTTGCCGCTGTTCCTGCGGGCCGAGCTTCTCTAGTTGTTGTAACCGTCGTTGCACCCGACTGTTCCCCGGCTTCCCCGTCCGCTTGGGCAGCGGGGCGACGCCCACCAACACATCAACACTAATCCCTAACACGGTCGCCATCGCCGCTAACATGGTCGCGGGTGGATTGGCCTCGGGACTTTCATAGTAGGCAATCATCCGCTGCGAGACGCCTAACTCCGTCCCTAACGCCGCTTGCGTATAGCCCGCCGCTTTGCGTAAGTCCGCCAAGCGCGCCCCAAAGCGTTCCTGCACGGGTTTCTTCTCCTGCGCCATAACACACTCCTCTCTGACCGGGAGCAGTATAGCGTAGGGTTGTGCAGGAGTGAGAGTCTGGGCTTGCATTACTATACAGTTAACTGTATAAGGCGCTGTACCACAAAACAACTACCCCTGGTCCTGGGTTCCCTACTTGACAGAGTTTTACCGAAGGGAGGTTTTCGATGGCCCGCATTCCTGACGCAGAGCTCGATCGACTCAAACACGACATCAGCATCGAACACCTCGCCACCGCACGAGGCATCGTGCTGAAACCGTCGGGCAAGAATCTCATGGGACTCTGTCCCTTCCATGACGATCATGAGCCGAGCTTGAGTATCGATCCGGCGCAGAATCTCTGGCACTGCTTTGGCTGTCAGCAGGGTGGTGGCGTGATTGACTGGGTCATGAAAGCCGAAGGCGTCTCCTTTCGCCATGCGGTCGAACTCTTACGCAGTCAGGGGACAGGAGACAGGTTACAGGGAACAGCGGCTTCCTCACTCATCACCGCCACAAACACTCGCATCGTGAAACACTCGCGCGTTCCCAAGCTCGCCGTGCCGCTGCCCGCCGATGCGGATGCCCAGCACTGGGCACAGGTTGTCATGACCGAGTATCACACGACCTTGAAAGAACGCGCGCCGGAAGGGAAAGCGTATCTGGCCAAACGCGGAGTGCTCAATGAGGAGCTGATTGACACCTTTAAGCTCGGCTTTGCTAATCGCACGTTGGGCTATCGTTTGCCCCGGATGGAGACCACCGAGGGCGCGGTGATGCGCGGGACCTTGCAGCAGTTAGTACTACTTTGTCAAAGTTGGAGTTTAGGGGAATAATAGCGAGCAATGAGCCCCAATGCGATCAATGCGCGGATCGCCTCACACCGCAGCCATTCGCTCACGCGCCGATGGACCTCGGGGAGGGGGAGACGACGGCGGTCGGGGCAAGGGGGAAAAAGCGGCCCGTGGCCGCCCGCGCCCGCTGCGGTAGTCCCGCGCCCGCGCTTCCAACCAAACCAGAAAGCTGTAGCTGAGCATCACGGTAAT
>JAYVFX010000588.1:0-2745 GCA_043772795.1 Deltaproteobacteria bacterium | reverse complement strand
GGAGCAATCTCGCCTACCCTCACCCCTTATATCGCCGAGCGCTACGGCTGGGAAACGGCGCTCTATGTCGCTGCCGCTTTGGCAATCTTAGGAATATTTTGTTGGCTTGGGGTCCATCCTGAGCGAGCGATAGACTTAGAGGGACAAGCCACAATACAACCTACAGTATCAACCGCAATTGTTGGTCAAAAGTAAACAAAGGAGGACGTTATGAAAATCGGAGTTTTTCTTCTCCCATCACAAGAGTCAGCCGACCCTGCCGTTGTTGCCAAACGCGCTGAGGATCTAGGATTTGCTTCATTCTGGGTACCAGAACACGCTGTGCTGCCAGTCAACTACAGCTCAAAATATCCAGGGACACCCGACGGTCGCATTCCACCGGCAGTCGGAGTCATTGCTGATCCGTTTATCGCGCTCGCTCGTGCCTCTGCCACTACGACCAAGATCCAGCTCGGCACTGGTGTCTGTCTCGTTCCCGAGCGGAATCCGTTAGTCATGGCAAAAGAGATCGCCACGCTCGATCATTTCTCGGGTGGACGGTTTTTGTTTGGTATCGGAGCCGGATGGCTGAGGGAAGAGAGTGAAATCATGGGCGTGGATTTTCAACATCGCTGGACGCAAACCCGTGACGCGATTTACGCGATGAAAGAGTTATGGACCAAAGAAGAATCTTCGTATTACGGGTCGTACTATAATTTTCCACCTTTGCGTTGTTTTCCTAAACCAGCACAGAAACCGCATCCACCAGTGTTACTTGGTGGATCATCAAAGTATGTCTACAAACGGGTTGCTGAGTGGGGGGACGGCTGGCTACCAACCGGTATGAAGGTCGACAAGATTCAGGAAGGTTGGGCAGCGATCACCGATCTCGCACAAAAGAAAGGGCGAGATCCGAAGTCACTCACACTAATTGTCTTTGGTGCACCGGGACAGTTCCGTACTCGTGATGACCTTAAGCCGCTGGAAAAAATCGGCGTCACCCACGCTACCATTTGGCTCAAGCAAACCGGCAAAACTGACGCGATTGCTGAGGTGGAAGAGTTGGCAAAGGCGGTGTTGTAAGGGCGTGAGATGTACAGCATGCCCCCAGCCATGCAGTGCACATAGCCTGGGGGCATGGATAGAACACTAAGTGATCAGCTTGAAACTTGAACCTCGAAGGCATCAGCATCCGTTTGGCTGGTGCGTTCGACAAATGCATCCATCGAATGCGGCCACTGGGTAACTAAACGTCCCGAGCTCGCACGATAGTAGAAATCGTTCCCGCATTGGGCCTGCCACACATCAACCTTGCTAATATCTTTCTGCAGTTCGTCGTTGAATGACTTCAGGACCTCGGGGCGCACATCAATCCAGGTAATCTTCTCCGCCTCCATGCGCTTGATCTGACGCATGATGTACTCGACTTGCCGTTCGAGCATGAAGATGATGCTGCCCTGATTGGTATTGGGGCCGTAGAGCATGAACAGATTCGGGAAACCGCTCGTCGTAATGCCGAGGTACGCCTGCGCCCCATCGCTCCACGCTTGCTTGAGAGACTGTCCACCACGTCCTGTGACATCAAGTGCCGCCAAATACGTGGTCGTTTCAAAGCCGGTTGAGTAGATAATGGTATCAACCTCGCGGCTCTGGCCGTCCACGGTAACGATAGAATTTGCGGTAACTTTCGCAATATCTTCTGTGATGAGTGTAACGTTATCGCGGTTGAAGACTGGGTAGTACACGTCTGAGAACAGTGGCCGCTTACAACCAAACGGATGATTTGGCGTCAGCTTGCGGCGTACCTCAGGATCTTTGACCACAGCCAATCGTTCGAGCCCAGATTTCTCGATCTCGGCCATCACTTTTTTATCCTGAAAAGTACACAGGGTGTTCCAGGTCCGGTAGATGTCCTCACGAGACTTGCGCACAAGCTCTGGGTTTTCACGGAAGGCTTTGAGGTCTTCTGCTGAGTACGGCGTATTGCCTTTAGGGACAACCCAGTTAGCCGTGCGTTGATAGAGATGCAGCTGCCCGACTTTGTCGGCAATCTCTGGGACGAATTGTATGGCGCTCGCAGCAATCCCAATGACACCGACCCGTTTACCCCGCAGGTCGTGCTGGTGATTCCAACGTGCAGAATGGAAGTACGTACCCGTGAAATCTTTGATGCCTGGAATGGAAGGCCACACCAGATTATTGAACATGCCCAAGGCACTGACGACCATGCACGCCTCAATCTCTTCGCCTGTGCTTGTGACAACAAGCCAGCGGCCTTGGTCTTCCTGCCAACGGGCCGAAGTCACGGAAGTCTTGAATTGAATATGCCGCCGAACATCGTACTTATCAGCGCAATGGTTGAGATAGGTCAAGATCTCCGCCTGCCCCGCGAATGGTCTGGACCAATCATTCTTCTGCTCGAAAGAATACGAATAGAGATGTGACTGCACGTCACATTCAGCGCCGGGGTAGGAGTTATGCCACCACGTGCCTCCCAGTCCTTCTCCCTTCTCCAGGATCACGAAATCCTCAATGCCAGCTTTCTTGAGTTGGATTCCCATACAGATGCCGGCGGAACCTGCACCGATAATGACCAAGCGATGATGCGAGCGGTTGTTTTGACTCATTACGACCTCCGATTTCAGAACTCCCTGCGTCCTACAAGGGCAGGATGAGATTACCTGGTTCTGCTACCTTTTCAAATGTGGGGCTCAAGGCCACTGCAGTAAAGATCGAGAGCTTAGGCAACCTGGTGATCTGACAAGG
>JAYVFX010000587.1:0-3353 GCA_043772795.1 Deltaproteobacteria bacterium | reverse complement strand
GTCTGGAGGACCTTACTATGGCAGAAGCAGTTGCGAAATCGACACATCCCTATGTGGTCTCTCGCAAAGACTATTGTGGAGGGAGTCCTATCATCAAGGGAACAAAGTTTCCTGTACGCTCTGTAGTCAGCTACGTGCTCAAGCAAGGACTTTCCCCCGAGGAGCTTCTGAAAGAATTCTCCAACCTGACACTGGCCCAGGTTTATGATGCGCTCTCTTATTATTATGACCACCAAGAGGAGATTGAACGGGAGCTGCGGGAGAACACCGAGGCGAGACTTAGAGCAGAAAGAGCCAACTGATGGCTCAGACCAAATTGTTCTTGGATGAAGATGTCCGTCCCCTGCTAGCGGCAATCTTGCGCCAACGTGGATATGACGTCGCTCACGTATTGGAGGTCAATCGTGCAGGGAAGAGTGATCCGGAGCAGTTGTCGCATGCGGTAAGCCAGGGACGAGCTATGTTCACCCATAACATTCGTGACTATCTGCTTCTCGACCGGAAATACCAAACCCAAGGGAAAGAGCACCATGGCATCATCGTCTCCGATCAAGTCCCTTTGCGAGAGTTATTGCGCAGGACTCTCCGCTGCCTGAGCCGCTACACCGCGCAGGAGGTATGCAACCAGATCATCTGGCTGCACGATTTTAAGTGAGGAAGGAGCGAGGCCATGTCATCATTCTGTGGAGAATGCGGTACTGCTCTAAAGCTAGATGCGAAATTCTGTGAAGTCGGCGGCGGACTTGCTCAAAAAAGACCCTCAAGAAGGATCACATGTCACCGTTCTGCGGTTTCTCTCTCAAACCTTCGGATATGAAATCCTTGATAAGACTGGCGTGCGACGATTGACGGAAATCGACTTACCTGAGATTTCACCTGTAACGTTTCCCATGAATCCACAGGCGAGGATTGGAAGCGAAAGACCTCTCCCCGCGCTTAGACCTCTCCAGCCTCAAGGCTGAACCCGACGCAGCATCAGCGAGGTTATGGTTGCTGAACCGCACAAGAAGTGTACAGCATCATGCCGGAGTATCTCAGTTCAAGGAAGTTTCTAAGGAGTTGGAAAGGCTCTCCGCTACGTTGTGGTCGCAAAGTCGCACGAGAAGACCGCAATCCGGGAGGACACGATGACAAATTTTTACACCGCCTTGAAAAACTGGAGGCTTAGCACAAATACGGTTATTGCCATTGCTGAGCTTCCGACTGAGGAGTAACGAGAGTCTCTCCTTTCGCTTCGGTAGAAGGAGAAAATAAGTCAGCTGGAAAATGCTTTGTATGTTCTAAGGCCGGGGTTACCACAGGCTGTCGGATAGCTAGACTCTCGCGGTATTCTTTGGCTTCCGCGAGTTTCGTAAATTCAATTTGTAACCCCTTCTTACCAACAAACGCTTCAATATCGTGAAGCTCTATGTGAAAAAACTCCTTACGAGGATTTACGAGGTTGACCCGTCGTTCATTCAGAAATACATGCAGCTCGCGTTCCAGTTCTGGGGCATTCTCAGAATAGACCATTGCGTGAACATCAAAAGGAAATGGAACTGAGGCATCACCCAGTTCATACACTCTATCTAGTGGTTCCAAGCGTCGCGTCATCCCTACCTTATAAACATGTTCTCCAAATGACCCAATATTCGAGATAATGTAGACGTAGCCCGACTTGGTGAGTTGAGCCCGAGAGATTGCCCGCTCCTTCTGTTTCCGCGCTTCTTCAAGTTGGGTTTCAAGGGAAAGAATCTTCTCGTTCAACCCCTGGAGTTGCTTGCCAGTCGCATGTTCAGCTTCGGTCCGTGCCTTCTCTAGCGCCTTCTGAAATCGTACCTCTTCCCGTTCAGCTTCTTCTAGCGCCTTCTCGAATTCGCGCTGGGCTCTTTCTTCTTCTCGCATTTGCTCGCGAATTCTCCGCTGTTCCTCTCGCTCTTGATAGCGCTTCTCTTCGTATTCGTAAGCGAGGTGTAATTCGTCAAGCCTGAGCTGAAGATACTCTGGGGTAATTGAGACCTGTACGACTGTTCCGAGTTGATTGATAGCCTCATATGCCTTCCGCACCCGCTCCGTCATCTTAGTGATATTATTCCAAGAGACGTTGGCTAGGGCAGCGTCACATTCTCCGTTGAACGCACGAAGCAAGACCTTCGTCTGCTGCTTCGCCATACGTTTACCTTCCTGCAAGCTTCCCTGCACCGTCCATTGAATGGGGCAATAGGCGGCTTTTCCATCTCGGATAAATTGCCGTGCTTCGTTCCGTAGTGCTTCTAGCCTGGCCTTATACGCCTCAGACGTTTGAAAGTCGAAATGCGGCTTGTAAAGGCCAAACGACATGTCTTCAAGATTCTCTTCAAGGAGCGCGATTTCCCTCTGTAATGCAGTATGAGTAGTCCTCGCTTGTTCGTACTCATGAGTGAGTTGCGTCCGTTGTTGTTCGTTGGCTGCAATGAACTCTTGCTGCTCCTGCTTGGTTCGCACCAGTTCTCTTCGTGCATTCTCTAGTTCTGCGCTGACTCGTGCTTCATGCGTTGCTTTTTCTCGCGCGTACTCTTGTCTCAATTGAATACGTTGGCGTTCATTACCTCCTGCAAGTTCCTGTTGTTCTCGCTTGGTCTGAGAAAGTTCTGCTTGTGCCTTCACCATCTCTACTTCCAGCGAAATGATAGGGGCGTATCGTGTTTGGATCAGTTGGAACTTTCGTCGTACCCAGAAAATAGTACTACTCAAGATAATGACTAACGCTATCAAGGAGATGATGACAATCTGAGCCATATAGCCCCCTCTTTATTCCCGTTTTTGCCTGCCTACTGTACCCACAAAACGGCTGCCGGCAGAGCTAAAGGGAAATTTGCTTTCCCATTCTTAACTGTTGCTCTGTTGGTGTGGGGAAAGCAAGAAACGAGAGGCTCATTTTTTCGCGTGAATTGGGATTGGACTAAAGGGCAAGAAACTGGACTAACTTGTGACAGAGGAAAGGAGAAAGGAGTGGAATAGTTTGATGGGTAACGTTAATAACAGCATTTACTTTTCCGCCATCCTGCGTCCGAGCTTGCTTACTGAGAAGCCTATCTATAGTTTCCGTGTGAGCAGTCTCATAGCTAGATTCTCTCGGAAAATAAAGCGAAAGTTTTTCGTATGCCGATCAAAGACACCATCAAGAAGTGGCAACATTGGGTAGGTGACTGGCTGAGGACCACCACAGCGATGCATAGACGCCTACAAGAAATCCCGCTCGAACCATTAGGTGATGTTCATGTGGATTCGATATTTTACTGTCACACTCTGGGAGGGTTAAAGCCCTCGCCTTTCAGGCGACGGCTTTAGCAAGTGCGCCCCGTTCCCGTAAGATGGGGGAATGAAAGAGTATC
>JAYVFX010000586.1:0-7993 GCA_043772795.1 Deltaproteobacteria bacterium | reverse complement strand
TCTCAACTCTCAACTCTCAACTCTTCACTCTTCACTCACATGGTTCTCCATTGTGTTGACCTTGGCCTCATTGAATACGAAGAAGCGTTGCGCCTTCAGGAGGAATTGTTGATGCGGCGCTATCGCGGTGAATGTCAAGACACGCTGCTCCTGCTTGAGCACCCACCCGTGTTTACGCTTGGACGTGGTGGGAATGAAAAGAATCTTATTGCTCCCCACGATGCGCCGATTTATCGTGTGGGACGTGGTGGTGACGTCACCTTCCATGGGCCAGGCCAACTCGTTGGGTATCCGATTCTCCACTTGGGTGCGCACGGGCGTGATGTGCATGCTTATCTGCGAGGAATTGAAAGTGTGTTGATTGAGACTCTGGCACGCTACGAGATTGCTGCGCAGAGAATGAACGGACTCACGGGTGTTTGGGTTGGTGAACAGAAAATAGCTTCAATCGGTATTGGTGTCCGTCACTGGGTGACTTCCCACGGCTTTGCGTTGAATGTTGCTACTGACCTTGCGCGTTTTGCTGACATCATTCCCTGCGGAATTACCGGCGTACAGATAACATCAATGACACGTATTCTTGAACGGCCAGTTACGGTCGATACTATGAAACCTCTTGTCGCAGAAGATTTTGCCCGTTATTTCGGGTACAAGGAGATCGTATGGCAGAACATGTAGAAACGCCCGCAGTCCAGACTGCGAATTCTGGTCTCGGAGAGCCACGCGCGCCGATTGTGCGGCGGCACCCTGATTGGATCAAAGTGCGGATGCCGAGCGGCCCAGTCTACACGAAAACGAAAGAGATCGTGGCGGCGTTCAAGCTGAATACTGTCTGTCAGGAAGCGCAGTGTCCAAATATCGGAGAATGCTGGGGGCATGGAACAGCGACATTCATGTTGATGGGCGATGTATGTACCCGTAACTGTCGGTTCTGTGCTGTGTCTCACGGACGTGTTGCGACACTTGACCCCGCAGAGCCTCATCGCGTTGCCGAGGCGGCTGTGAAGATGGGATTGTCACATATTGTGGTGACCTCAGTGAATCGCGACGATCTTGCTGATGGCGGTGCTGAACATTTCGCTGCGACCGCGCGCGAACTCAAACATTTGCATCCGCAATGTACCATCGAGGTTCTGACACCCGACTTTCAAGGGAATGAAGAATCGGTCGCCACCGTCGCGTCGTCACCGATAGAGATTTACAACCACAATACAGAAACCGTCCCGCGACTGTACAAGCGCGTCCGCCCTGGAGCCAAATATGAGCGTTCGTTACGAGTGCTGCAGAAAGCGAAAGAAACGCGAGCAGACCTCAAGACGAAAACCGGTCTGATGTTGGGACTGGGCGAGACGTACGAAGAATTACTGCACGTGTTTGGTGATTTGCGTGCGGTTGACTGCGACATTCTGACATTAGGGCAGTACTTACGGCCATCGCAAGATCAGTTGCCGGTCGAGCGCTACGTTCACCCTGATGAATTTGCGGCATTGAGAACCGAAGCTTTAGCGTTGGGTTTTCGCCATGTCGAGTCTGGCCCGTTGGTGCGTAGCTCGTATCATGCGTGGAAACATGTGGAGTAACCATCGGGAGGAGTCGTAAACGCGTTCGTTCTTGACTGAGGAGTGGAGGAGATGAATATCAAGTTTCGTCTGTTAATTGGGCTGGTCTTTGCCATTATATCGCTTGTTTCCTACTACGGTTCGTCCAGTATCAACCCGGTCACTGGGGAAAAACAGCGCATTAGTATGTCAGTGGAAGAGGAGACCGCATTAGGAATACACTCTGCTCCGCAGATGGCTGCACAATTTGGTGGGTTATCGAAGAACCAGCAAGCCGCTGCACTGGTGAAAAAAATCGGCCAGCAGATCGTGGCACAATCGCCAGCCGGCAAGTCTCCGTACAAGTTTGATTTTCATCTGCTGGCAGATCAGCAGACGATCAATGCGTTTGCTCTCCCAGGTGGACAGGTGTTTATCACTGAGGCCTTGCTGCAGCTGCTGCGCACGCCAGGAGAGCTTGCCGGGGTGCTTGGGCATGAGATTGGTCATGTCGTGGCTCGTCATTCAGCTGAGCATGTGGCGAAACAGCAGCTGACTCAAGGGCTGACCGGGGCCGCAGTGATGGCGGCAGATCCCAGCATGCAGGGAGCGCAAATGGCTCGGATGGTGGCAAGTCTGATCGATATGAGATTCGGGCGCAAAGATGAGATCGAAGCCGATGGCCTTGGTGTACGTTGGATGGCCGAGGCAGGATACGACCCGCGAGCATTACTGGGTGTGATGGAGGTCCTTGAGAAGTCAGCTGGCGGTGGTCGGCAGCCGGAGATCTTTAGCACCCATCCGAATCCAGGGAATCGAGCCGAACGGATTCAGGTAGAACTGAAAAATGTCTTTCCCACCGGAGTGCCCGAAGGGTTGGTGAAATAACCTCCTTCGACGAAGCAATCTATGTTTCTGTAAAGATTGCTTCGCTCCGTTGCGCAGAAACAAAATTTTCGACCCGTACCAGACACTCAGGACAGCCCGTCATTCCGGGCGAGTACCGCGAGACCCGGAATCCAGAAGTGGAAAACTGGATTCCCGCCCGCGCGGGAATGACAGACTGGGCTACGTCCCTTGTGTCTGCCGCCGTGCATAACGCCCGCGCTATGGGCGACTCGTAATGACAGGGCGCCTTCTTGATGCGGAAATCGGGAAGGTATTTTGTCTCCGCTCCTTACGCCCGCCCCTTCATCATGCCGTGCCAATACAAGGCCGGTAATCCATAGGCCTTCAATAGATACATGCTGTAACGTTCTTGTCCCTGATCAAACGGAAACGTTTCCCGAGGGGTAAGGTCATAGTCAAACTCAGCCAAGATGAGGCGTCCATATCCTGTTACCAGTGGGCAGGAAGTGTAGCCATCGTAACGCGCAGTGAGGGACCTTCCTTGCAGCGCCGCGGTAAGGTTCTTGACTAGGACCGGAGCTTGTTTGCGAATCGCCGCTCCGGTTTTCGAAGTCGGCAAACTACTCGCATCTCCGAGACTGAAAATATTTGGATAGCGGACATGTTGTAGGGTGCTCTTGTCGACATCGACCCATCCCGCCTCGTTTGCGAGCGGGCTCCGTTTGATGAAATCTGGAGCGCTCATCGGTGGAGTCACATGCAAGAGGTTATACGGTAATACGACCTCTTCTTTCGTATCGAGCCGCTGAAAGACGGCCTCTTTCTGGTCAGGACGAACCTCAAGCAGATTATGTTGAAAGCGGGTTTCGATTTGCCTGCGGGAGACAACCTTGTCCAGTGCTTGCGCATATTTCTTGACCGCGAAGATTGTGGTAGCAGCAGAGGCAAAAATGACCTTTGTCTGATTGTGTACCCCGGCTTTGTGAAAGGTATCATCGGCAAGATACATAATCTTCTGCGGAGCACCGGCACACTTGATCGGTGGGCTGGGTTGCGTGAAGATTGCGTTACCGCCTCGAAATGTACGAATGAACTCCCACGTTTTGTCAACAGTTTCGTAGGAATAGTTACTACAGACGCCATCGCGTCCCAGGCTGTCCTTGAGGCCTTTGACCTTATCCCAGTCCAACTGGAGGCCGGGGGCCACGATCAGAAAGTCATAGCTGACCTGTTTGCTATCGCGTGTGATCACAGTGTTATGGTCAGGAGAAAATTCAGTGACAGCATCGCGAAGCCAAGTCGTGCCCGCGGGGATGAGTGACCGTTCTTCACGTTCCGTCTGTTGCTTGGGAAACACACCACCACCCACAAGTGTCCACAGTGGCTGGTAGTAGTGCTTGTCGGAGGGTTCGATAATCGCGATCTCTGACGGTGGCATCGTTCGTGCGAGTTGAGCAGCGACGGTAATCCCCGCGCTCCCTCCACCAACGATAACGATACGATAATGTACGGCCGGGAGAAGGCTAACCGGGACAGATGACTGAGTCTCGGGTTGCATATGAATCTCCTTTCTTCGTCGGAAATCTTCCAGAACAGTAAATCTTTAGGTGTCGGAAAGCGAGTAGGCAACTGGATCGATGAATGGTTTTGTAGGCGAAGAATTTCTTGCGGGCGAAGACGGTGACGATCTCCGCTCTAGGGAAAGAAAACAAGGCACTGGTGCGCCGACGGACGGTAGTATATGGAACGTAGCCGTGGATAGCGTTCTGCTTGCGGCACAGCCAGCGCGCTGCGGGAAACGGACTATGGCATATCGATAATGAGTTTGAGCATGTCACTCTCTGTCACGATGCCTACGAGTTTCGGTCCTTCAAGGACTGGTAGGCAGCCAATCTTTCTTTCCATCATCAAGCGGGCGGCCTCTTGTACCGGGACGTTGGGGCTAATGGTAATCGGTGGGTCGCTCATCACTTCTTTGACTGAGATCCCTTCTAGAAACGCTTGTTGCGCTTTTTCGCCATATTTGAGGACCGACCCGAGGGAGGCCTTGTACAAATCGCGCTGACTGACCACCCCGACGACTATACCGTCATCCACTACAAGGAAATGACGAAGGCGATCAAGGCGCAGGATGTCTTTTGCCAATTGTAGTGAATCGTTGCGTCCTAACGTGATTACCTCGCGGGTCATGATGTCTCCTACGGTCTTCATGGTACCTTACCTCCTTGTACCTGTGGATAGAGCAGGAACTATGCCGATACCGGAGCTCGCGAATTCTCATTGCTGACACAATTGATTTTCGCATTTTTGAGAAATTCAATGTTCTCGATTCTCGTTTCTGCGAAAAGAACAGGATGATTGCTGATTCGTTCTGGGGGGTGGTGAGTGGCATGCTTCTCGCTCTCTTAAAAATCAGACAAGGAAGGAAGGAGAGAAGGATGCGTCATACGAAACTATGGGCTAGTCTTGGTGCGGTTGTGGTCGTAGCTTTTTCCGTGCTTGGCTACTTTGGACGTGAGATTTATCGTCAGGCTCCGCCCATTCCTCTACGAGTTGTCACTACCACTGGTACGGTCTTGTTTACCGGTGACGACATTAAGAACGGACAAAATGTCTGGCAATCGCTCGGTGGGCAAGAGGTCGGCAGCATCTGGGGACACGGAGCGTACGTGGCACCGGACTGGTCTGCTGATTGGTTACATCGAGAGGCAACGTGGCTCCTCGACCATTGGGCTCAAGAGCAATACCACAAGACCTATGCTGAGCTTGACGAAGAGACGCAAGCCTCGTTACGGGTGAGACTGAAACGAGAGCTGCGGACCAATACCTATCAACTGGTGACAGAGGACCTGCTTGTATCGCCAACCCGTGCCGAAGCCGTAGCCGCTGTTGGTGGCCACTACGCTGCGGTGTTCGGCAATGATCCGCAACTCGCGACACTGCGGGATGCCTATGCCTTGCCGGAGAATGCGATCAAAGACCCAGAACGGCAACGACTTCTCAATGCCTTCTTCTTCTGGACCGCCTGGACGTGTGCGACAAATCGCCCAGGGGCGACAATTTCGTATACGAATAACTGGCCACCAGAGCAATTGATCGACAATGTCCCGACTGGGGCGATCATCGTGTGGTCCGTGATCAGCTTTGTGTTGCTCCTTGCGGGGATTGGTGCCTTGACCTGGTACATTGCGGCGAAGAATCACAGTGAAGGGGAGAATACCCATACCGTTCCCGAGAATGATCCCTTACGTGGTCTTGCGCCTACCCCGTCAATGAAAGCCACAGTGAAATACTTCTGGGTCGTAGCGGCGCTCTTGGTGGTGCAAGTACTGCTTGGTATCGTCACTGCTCATTTCGCAGTCGAAGGGAACGGCTTCTATGGTTTCCCGCTGGCGCGGTGGCTGCCGTATGCGGTGACGCGGACCTGGCATGTGCAGCTAGGGATTTTTTGGATCGCCACTGCCTGGTTAGCCACCGGGTTCTTTGTTGCTCCTGCCGTCTCTGGATATGAACCTCCCTATCAGCGGCTTGGGGTCAACTTTTTGTTTGTGTGTTTGTTGATTATTGTCGTTGGCTCTATGGCGGGAGAGTGGTTAGGGGTACAACAGCGGCTCGGGTTAGCAACGAACTTTTGGTTCGGCCATCAAGGTTACGAGTACGTTGACCTCGGACGTTTCTGGCAACTGTTTCTCTTGGTCGGGCTCATCCTGTGGCTGGTGTTGATGGACAGACCTATGCGCCGCGCGTTACGCAATGCTGACCAAGAACGCGACCTCCTAATTGTATTTTTTATTGCCTCGGTCGCGATTCCACTCTTCTATGCCGCAGGAATTATGTGGGGACGGCACACGAATCTGGCGATCGTCGAGTATTGGCGCTGGTGGGTGGTGCATCTCTGGGTCGAAGGCTTCTTTGAAGTGTTTGCTACCGTTGTTCTTGCGTTTCTCTTTAGTCGCTTGGGATTGCTATCGACGGTCATCGCAACGCGTACGGTGCTCTTCTCGACGACGATTTACCTGGCTGGCGGGATCATTGGGACGTTTCATCATCTTTATTTTACTGGTACGCCGACAGCTATTCTGGCACTCGGGGCAACCTTTAGTGCACTGGAAGTTGTTCCATTGGTGCTGATTGGCTACGAAGCGTATGGCAATCTCACGTTGAGTCGGCTTCAGCCGTGGGTGGCGGCGTACAAATGGCCAATCTATTTCTTTGTCGCGGTCGGGTTCTGGAATCTCGTGGGGGCTGGGTTGTTTGGTTTTCTCATTAACCCACCAATTGCGCTCTATTACATGCAAGGGTTAAACACGACCCCCTTGCATGGTCATACCGCCTTATTTGGTGTCTATGGCATGCTTGGCATTGGTCTTATGCTCTTCTGTCTCAGAGGCCTGACCGAACAACGAGTGTGGAAAACCGGAGCCTTGACGTTCGCCTTTTGGGCAATGAACGGAGGGCTTTTATTGATGGCGCTCCTCAGTCTCTTACCGATCGGTCTACTGCAAACCTGGGCGAGCGTTGAGCACGGCATGTGGTATGCACGGTCGGCTGAATTTCTACAAACTGACACGATGAATACTTTACGTTGGTTGCGAATGATCGGGGACACGATCTTTGCCCTCGGCTCGCTTGCCCTGGGGTGGTTTATTCTTGGTCTTAAAACAGGCTGGTCAATGACCAGCGAGGCTGAACCAGGTCGACGATCTGTGTATGTTTCTTCAGTCGAATTATGACTACAAGTCATCCCTTCCCTTCACTCTTTGTTCCTCGTTACACCGTGAGCGTTG
Organism: Deltaproteobacteria bacterium; assembly: GCA_043772795.1. Taxonomy (GTDB): domain Bacteria; phylum Desulfobacterota; class Binatia; order Bin18; family Bin18; genus VGTJ01. The sequence goes on along the minus strand of JAYVFX010000586.1, from coordinate 819 downwards.
TGCCATCAAATTTCGTCAACGCGAACCCCGCGAAATCTTCATTGTACGTCGCCGACTCGTCGATCAAGATACCGATCGCCACGGCTTCGCCCAGCTTCATTCCTTCAATGCCATCGGAACGCCAGTGGAGCCCGGCGGCATCACGACCCAAGGAAATATTACTCGCCAACTTGTCCAGCTCACCTCCGAACGTCAGTGCTGGCCCGACATAGGGCGTTAATGTCAGTCCATCCGCACTGGCCTCCACGGGCGTGGGAATCACAAAGGTCTCCTTAAAGAACGCCTTGAGCACAGTGACACAAGCCCCGGCGATCGCTGCATGCCCAGCCGGATAGGCGGGATGGATCGGACAGCCTTCTGGATACGCCATCGGCAGGAGATACGTCCCATAGCGTGCAAAGATCTCTGCCAGCACCGGCGAGGTCAACAATTCAGACGAAATTGGGTAGAGTGTCGCGCCAGTTTTCTGTTGGTGGACACGCCCGCCAAACTCCTCGGGCCGCAATCGACGATAGACAAGCCACTTCTGATACCACGCGGATTTGAGGGCCGCGTTTGCGACCCGTGCCACCAGATCCAGAATCGCGGGCGCACCAAACGTGATAAACCCACCTTCCGTTGTCGCGGTCTTGTACGGATTGGCATCATCTAGCGCTGCACCAGCAAAACTCAACAAGATTAATGCTGCATTGAGAAAGGCTTGATAGGTATAGTCGCGGTGGACATATTCCCCAGGTCTCTGTTGTTGCGCAGATAACGGGGCGTGGGATCGAACGTCAGGGATTTCGTCGGCGCTTTGCCATTTTGGATGTTCCCCCA
>JAYVFX010000585.1:0-7273 GCA_043772795.1 Deltaproteobacteria bacterium | reverse complement strand
GAACTCCAGTTTTGTGTGGCCGCCTCCACCATATACCACGCACGGGCTGGCTGATCCTCCACGCGCAGCAGGGTCCGATAGTGTGTCCAGCTCAATTCGGTACGCACTGCGTTCCAAATTGGGAAACTCAGAAAGAAGGCTCGCATGTGGCGCAAATTGCGCTCGTCAAACCCTTTACCAAACTCCGTCGTCAGGCGCGCCGCCAACCGGGGCAGTAGTTTCGCGCCGTATTGGGCGCGGCCAGCGCCGCCCTGCTCGAACTCTACGATATGGCGTCCCACCTCCCAGCAGGTGCGCACCTGCACGACATCCACTGCACGCAGTGCTTGCTGCCGGGCTTCTTGAATCAGCGTGCGCAACTGCCTCAGCAATGCATCGAAGGCCAGCGGCGCAGCCAACGCCACTGTATTTTTTGTGACGGCCTTTTTCTTCATATGTTCCTCATATGGTCTAGGCCACAAGAAGAGGCAGTTGGGGTCAGGTCTTTACTTTCGCATTTCGAAGCAACGTAGCCTCGTAGCCCTGGTGGAGCCCGTCGACAGAGTTGATCCTGAGCGTAGTCGAAATCTGCCCTGAGCAAACTAGTGCTTGAGCGCCTGACTTACCATATACACCAACGCCCCAATGAAGAATGTCACCGTGATGACAACAACCATTTCCATTTTTACCACTCTTTCAGTCGCTTGATGTCGCTCAAAATCTTCCGATTGATAAGAATCAGGGTGATAACCAAGACGCGGCTTTCCCTTACACGAAAAGATTATCCACCGCCATTGTCCAGCCAGGCACGGCGGGTTCGGCTTCAGCATTTTCACCACGACGATAGATTGTGGGATGGCCCGGGTCACTTGCTCGATAGACCCGCACGACTTCGTTGCTGAGCAGGTCCACATCCCAAACGACGAGCGTTCCGGCGGCAAAATAGTCCACGCGTTTTTTCGCCATTGCCCTTTCAGCCCTTGCTCCATCATCTCCTTCACTACGCACTTCAACGGCAAAGACCGGCGCCCCGGCAAAAAATTTCATGCCAGGATCTGGTCCAACATAGTACGCGGCATCAGGGCTAAAAGACTTCCGATGTGGCAAATTCACTCGAAAAGCTTTATTGTCGCCGACTGCATACCCTCTGCCTATACGCCGAACATAAGAGCGTAAAGAGACAAAGATCTCATCGCCAGCAGAACCAGGCATCCTCCCTGTGGGAGCCATATGCAGAATCTTTCCGTCCACGAGTTCAGCCTTCCCTGGCACCCGGTACAAATCTTCGATCGTTGCGTCCGGACATGTTTTCCTGGACGGTCTCCCCGTGCGCGGATTGTGCCGCCGAACATGAACAGCTGTCGTCTTATTCGCCATAATATCTCGCCTCGATCTCGTTCCCTTCTGGATCACAGATGTCGCTCAATCCCTCGCGCCCTCACATGGTGCAGCACACCGCGGGCATCCAGCCGGGGACACGTGGTATGGCGCCGTACTCACCATAACCCGCATTTCCCTGTCACGTTCCCTATAGTCTTTACCGCTTTCGCATGTATTTCGTGATGCCCTTCTCTAAGACATCCGCCAGGTAGATGTCTCCCTTGGAATCTACCCAGAGTCCGTGCCCCATCGGGGAATCCCAGCGGGCAATGACATGACCCTGCTTATTCATGACGGTGACAGTTGGTTTGAGATCGCTGATGTAAACAATGTCCTGAGCGTCCATATAAATGTCCGTGGGACGGTGAATATCTGTCCACTGCGTGAGATACTGTCCAGTGGCGGTGAAGACCTGGATGCGATTATTTTCTCGATCGCACACGTAGACCGTTCCCTGACCGTCGATCCACACACTATGTGGTAGGTGAAACTCTCCAGGCGCGGACTTGCCAGGCGTTCCCCATGACTCAAGCAACCGGCCGTCAGCGGAAAAACGGTGCACACGACTATTGCGATAGCCATCGGTGACATACAAATCGCCGGAAGGGGCCACCACCATCTCCGTCGGTTTATTGAAAGGACCAGCGGCGCGCGGCACCAGCGCGCCATCCTCTTCGCAACCCGTATCTGAGGGTTTTCCTCGTTCCCCTAAGAGGGCGAGCGGCCGTCCATCAAGCGTGAACTTGAGGGCGACGTGATCGTCACGATCTGTGAGATAGACGATGTCGTCGGGGCCGATATAGATGCCGTGCGGGTCTCTGATGGCGCTGTAGCCCCAGGCGTTCAAGAAATTTCCTTCACGGTCGAAGACGAGGACTGGCGGGTCTTTGCGTTGGAACGCGTACACCCGATCCTGTGAGTCGACCGCAATGGCGCTGACTGCCCCGAACGTCCAGCCAGTGGGTAATGAGCCCCAGCGCTCCACAATCTCATACTCGTACTGACCTTGGCCAACGGTACTCATAGCTGCCTCCCTTTTTGTTGCTGAACACCGTGTTCAGCTATCGCTACCATATTTGACGTGGACGGAACAATCCTTTGCGGGTTTTATGAGAGGGAATATCACCATACGTGACATGAGGGATGATGGGTTGGTCGACTACCCCACTCTGTCCTCTTGCACGTTCGCCTTCCCCTTGATGCTCTCGATAATCAGTGTAGTGTGGGGCTACTGGTGGCCCCTCTCAGAGGAACGGCGCGCGCTGCGGCGCTGAACCCAGTTAAGGCATGGAGGAAATATGTCGGAATTGAATGATTTCAACCAACAGGTAATTAAAGAATTCCGCGCGAACCAAGGGAAGGTTGGTGGGCAGATGGCTAATATGCCCATGCTTCTCCTGACTACGACCGGCGCCAAAAGTGGTCGGACTATCACGAAGCCACTCGTGTACACCAAGGATGGTGATCGCATTGTTGTGATTGCCTCATTCGCAGGAGGCCCCAAGAGTCCACCCTGGTACCACAACCTGGTTGCCAACCCTGAGGCGACGGTCGAAGTGGGGAGTGAACGCTTTCGGGTCAGAGCGACAGTAACGACAAGTGAGGAACGCCAGCGGTTGTACAACCGTCAAGCCGAGCAGATGCCTATTTTTGCCGATTATCAGAAAAAGACCACCCGGCAGATACCGGTCATAGTGCTCACGCGGATTGACTGAGCGCAGCACACTGGCAGTGGCCGTAGCGGGCCAGGGGAAGCAGCAGGAGCATCAACACATTGCGGAGCAGCAATCGCCGATCCCGATCGCGCAGCCCAACCGTGCGGGCGAATGCCAGCAGAGATCGGATCTCAGGTTATCAACGTCGAGCAAGGGAAATTCATAATGCCGCAGCTGCTGCTCAGGTGACCGAGTGGATCCACATCGGGTTGTTGGTCTCCGATCCGCCTGCACCACGCATGACAGATCATCGCGGACATCTGTAGGCTGGGCAATCTGAGCGGGGATTGGCTTTGGGCCTTCAGGGCTTGAGAGCCACCGCGATGATACGGGCTCCGTCCCGCCGTATGCCCTCAGGCGTGCGGTACTGCTCCAGTTCGCGCATGATCTCTGCGCGGGCTGTCGTGCGCAGCTCTGTCGGCAAGTGGCCGAGGAAATTACCGAACGAACTCGCCTCGGCGAACTTGATGGCCGCCTCTGGTGTCGGATGATGGCGCACGTAGGGCCGCACTTCTATTTTCTGTACTGCAAACCCGGTCTGCCCTAAAAGACTCTCGAGTTCGCTCGCGCTGACGCGATGCGCCACACCATCCGAGGCTTCGGCGTAACGGCTATACGGTTCGCGCGAAAGAACGAGCGCTTTGATCGCCTGCAGCTGATTGGGGTGATCCTTGGAACCAGTCGAAATGCCAAGTCGGCCTCCCTTTTTCAATACGCGGTAGATCTCTCGTAGCGGCCCCAGCTTGTCCGGCAACCAGTGCAACACCGCGTTGAGATACACGACATCGAAACTTGCTTCGGGAAATTCGCGTAAATCGTCGGCCGTGCCGACCTTAAAGCTGAGGTTCGACCGCCCTTTCTGCTGCGCGAGCGCGATCCGCAGCGGCAGCGGGTCGATCCCGACCACAGAACCTGTGGGACCGACGAGTCCGGCCACATACTCCGCCAGGAGACCAGTGCCACTGCCCACATCGAGCATCGTTTCCCCCGGTGCAACAGCGAGTTCTTCAATCAGTATCTGCCCTGCCTTGAACTGGTGGGCGGCGCTGACTTGTTCGTAGTGGTGCGCAAGCTCTGGAGTATCCAAAGTTAAACTGACTGTAGACATGTCTTTCTACCTTTCCGTGCTTGGGAGTGTTCTCTACGTGGGTCGTGCGATGCTGGTCATGCGCCGCCTGCAGCACGTCGTAGCAAATCCTGGTGATCCTCTGCGTTATGGCGTGATCTTTTTTCGTTCGCATGCTGTGGATAGCACGACGTGGATGGCGATAGAATCACGCCGCCCACGGACCACGACGGACGCTTCTCCTTCACTTGCGGTCATCCAGCACGCCGATAATCTGGCAAAGCATGAGCAAGAAAAACCAGAGGCACATTGAATGTGAAGAAGGCTCCACTTCACCACGAACAAATTGCTCGATTTCCTTAAACGGCTTGACTGCAAAGTCACTATCTGTATCAGCCCGCACAAACTGGGAGAGTCGTATCAGGAAGTTGGGTGTACAACGTAACGTGGAGGATAGTGCTGATAGTGGAAGGAAAAGAACAGATGAAGAAAGCGACAGGGTTTCGTACACAAGCGGAGCGCGCCTTACCGTGGCTCTGCGACCGATCGAAGTCATCCTGAAAGACTCGCTGCCGCTCGATCCCCCGCGCCATCACATGGTGCAGCACACCGGGGGCATCGAGTCGGGGGCCACGTGGCAGAGCGCCGGGCTCACCATACCCCCAATTTCCCTGCACCGTCCCCTTAACTCACAAATCGTGAAATCTTTCCTCCATTATCCCTCCGTGCCTGTAGTGTTTGAAGTAACGTAGGCCGTGAGACGTGTTACGTATTGCTCAAATTAACTTCTCACGCCTCACGCCTCACGCCTCACGCTTTCCACTGCTAATGACTACGCGCAACCTCCGACTTTGGCACTTGCGCCAGCAGCTTTTGTGGGTCGTGCGCCGCGCCGCCCCGGTAGACTGTTGTCAGCTTCCGTATTTCTCGCGCATCCCGTAGCGGGTCTCCATCCACGACGAGGAAATCCGCATACCGGCCAGCAGCGATGCTGCCGAGGTTGTCTTGCTGTCGTAAATATTTGGCTGCGACGGAAGTCACCGCTTTGATTGCGGCCATGCTCCCAATTGCTTCGGCCAGCAGCTCAACTTCACGCAACAATGCGAACCCTGGCGGTGGGAAGGGCAGCCCACCACAATCAGTGCCACCTACCACCAACCCTCCAGCTTCGTGCAAGATGCGTGTTACTTCCTGGTGTTTCTCTAGGGCTTTTACACAGTGGGCTGGATCGAAAAATCCTGGATAGATATCCCAATCTGGACGCTCGCCCATGTGTGCAATCATAGCTTTCTGTCGAGCGAGCACCATAGGTGGAATATATTGACGATCAGGGTCCTGCATCGCAGCTTCTCGGCCGCACTTGGCCATCCAGAGAAGATCCAGCGTCGTCCCCATGTTCACTTGATGATCTACCATCGCGCCGAACCACGTTTTCGCCCGCTGACTCTCCAGGTCCGCCTCTTCCCAACCTTTGACCGTGAGCGTCCAAAACTTAGGGTCCATCATCGACATGACGCCGGTGCCTGGACCAAATTTCATATCCAGGGCACAGAAGTCGTTGTAGGGAGAGATCCACACATGTTCCAAGCCGCTGATGCCAGCCTTGATGAGATCAAGTGAATGAGAATAGCCCAAGTGGCCGGTCACCGGGACTCGATTGTCAACAAACTTGATGATGGCTTTAGCGGTATCCGGAGGTAGGGTGAAATAGAGCTTGATGCCATCTACCCCGGCCTTCAACAAGTCGCCGATCTTTTGCGGCACCGCGTCGGGAGAAGGGACACTATCGAGCATTTCCCCCAACGGACCACCGTACTCGAAACTGTGGTCCGTTCCATCGAGTAGAGGACCGAGGATAAACATGCGCGGACCAAGCTTCTTCCCACTGTTGAGGTCGGATTTCAGTTGCTTGACCTTCTCCAGCTTCGCGCCGACATCCCGCACGGTGGTGACCCCGGCCGCGAGAAATAACGGCAGACTCTCGCTGTCCATAAAGGTGGCGTGGACATGCGTGTCGATCAGACCAGGGAGCACGGTCTTGCCTCCCAAGTCAATTACTTGAGCGCCTGCTGGTGATGGCAGGTCGCCTCGCTCGACTTTAGCGATGCGCTCGCCGTCGATAAGAATAGACATGTGTTCTTGCGGCTGATCTGCAATACCGTCAATCAACCGGGCATTCTTGAATAGTGTTTGCGTCATAGTCCCTCCTTTTCTTTCTAGGTGCATAGACCGAGGTTGCCGTTCCTGTCAAGGAAGAGAGTTGTAGGCAAGCCTATGAGTTACAGAGTGTCGCACCTCATGCACCTCATAGGCTTGCCACTTCACATACAGAATCAACATGCATTGCAATCTCCTGTTTCTCACCGCGTATAGGATCCGTTGAGCCAATATGCAGAGTCAATATGCACAATATGCATGCCTGACCCCACTTTCTGGTGCGTATCCTTTCCTCTTGACTTCTCGGGGAGACGAGGAATAACGTCCAGAAGTGCAGCAGCAAGTGACTCCTGAGGGAAGGAAGATGTCCCATGAATGAGCGAAAAGTTGACGGCTGGAGCCGACGAGAGTTTCTGGGGATGACCCTGGCGGGAACAGCGGGGCTGATTGGCCTGAGACCTGGGTTGGTCGCCGCGGAGCCGCCGCTGGAGACAACAACGCTCAGGCTAGCGCGGAACAACAGCGATCTCTGTCTGGCCCCCCAGTTCGTGGCAGAACAACTCCTGCGAGACGAGGGCTTTACTGATGTGCAATACATCAAGAAAAATGGAGTTGTCTGGCATGAGATAATTCTCGCCTCTGGCGAGGCGGACATCAGCATGGCCTTCGCTCCGACCTCCCTTATCCAACTGGACGCGGGGAGCCCGATCGTCATCTTAGCGGGGGGACACATCGGCTGCCTTGAGCTGCTCGGGAGCGATCAGATCCGCTCGCTCCGCGACCTGAAGGGGAAGACTGTTGCCGTGTTCGACCTACGACTTGGCCCTATTTCCTTCATCGCCAGCTGGGCGGCTTACGTGGGCCTAACTTACGAGGATATCAACTGGGAGTTGCATTCCCCGGCTGAGTCGATGCAGCTCCTCGCCGAGGGGAAGATCGATGCTTTCATGGTTTTTCCGCCAGAACAGCAGGAACT
>JAYVFX010000584.1:0-1980 GCA_043772795.1 Deltaproteobacteria bacterium | reverse complement strand
CCTGCTGGAAAAAGATTCAATCCGTGCACCTCGTAAGACCTGTTCTTATCTCCCTGAGCAAGGCCCAGTCTCCTCGCCCCGCTGTGGCTCGTAGGCTGGGTTGGGCGTGCCAAGTCACACTCTGACCGAGGCTATGCAAGGTAAAAAGTGATAAATCAAGACCTATCCCCGTATCTCCTGCGATCTAAGGAAAGTCCTAGGGTAATTGCTTGCGAGGGACTTATCTCTAGCTCTACGCTAGAGACCCGAGGTATTCACCAGCACGGCGACGATCCAACTTCTCGTGATAAGACTGGTTGTTGTAATCTTTCAGGCAGTCATAGTTTGTTTATGTAGCGTGTGCTGTGCGCACGAGGCGACTGGAATAGGAGGAGAACGAAGACCGTGAAGGACAGTGTAGAGAATATTTCTTGGATTGCACTATACACCCATCCAGGCCATGGGGCTTAATAGGCAGAAGTAGAGCAATAACAATGAGCCAAGAAAATTCTCCACTCTACAGCGTGCCTAATGATCCATTGCGAGAGATCTTCTCATCCCAAGTTATCGCCCGTTTCTGCAAAGTCCAAAACCCGTTTCTCCCTGAACGTCTTGAGATTCTCTCAGCTTGTGGACCTTATCCATCTGATGCCGGACTGGCGAATCGACTCCGGTTATTTCGAGCAAGGAAGGCGTCATGGGAAACTTACCTCTCCGCTGCGTTCTCATGCGGCTTGTTCGAAGGAGACCCCGGCAAGGACTTGAGATCACGACTCGCTGGTTTAGATGACAGAAATTTTCGTTCGGCTATGTCTGAATGTCTTGTTTGCTGGTTTCTGGCTGGTGTACTGAAACTACCCATTAAACCAAGGCCAAAAGGAAATGAAAGGAGTGTATTGGAGCTACTTGTAGACCTCCCGACGGGAGGCATACAAGTTGAGATCAAGGCACCGTATCCGAACGATCCGTGCAAGTCCGAGTGGTTTGACGCCCCTGGTCCGATTACACGCTGTCTTAAACAAGCAAACTCTCAGTTTCAGAAAGGTGCGCAGAATGTTCTTTTTCTTGTGTTCTTTGAAGATATGAGGCTCTACTGGCCTAGAGATCTAATGATGCGTGCTTTCATTGGAGAGGAAGGAGAAGCCTATGCCGTTGATACGCAAGTACGTCCGCCGAAATTAGAGGCAGTGATTGCGCGCTTTCCGACAGGGCAACTCTTGAATCCTTACTATCCTAAACTACCTCCTCACCCACGTAAACGAATTCCGCGCTTTACCCGCATCAGCGCAGTTGTACTGGTTCAAGAGCGCTTCAATCAGAAAGCGTTTTTTCCTGAGATCTCTCACAATGTGTGGATAATCCATAACCCTCACGCGAGCATCCCTATTGCTCCGGAACTCTGGGCAGAGTACCCACAGATGTTCATCACAGCAGCTGGCACTATAACATGGACCGATGGGTACGAGTCATGGAGTGAAAAGGGGCAACGATGGGATGGATACAGATAACGAAGGGGCGCAGAGTTTCTCATGCTCCCAAGACCTTCTCTTTGATGTTCCAAGCTAAAGTACGACGACGATAAGCACGATGGTGAGCCATTTGTACTGCAACCCTCATCGCAGCAAACCGCTAGCGATTGCTTTCGTTTCTGTACATCCAACAAGTTCCTCACGTGAAGAATTCTTTGACTAATCGGTGATGACAACAACTTATCAAAACTCAATCTCTCTACGTCAAGAACTGTACAACCCTTCATCGAATTGCAGCGTGCTCAGGATTCAAGGTATTCGCTAGCATTCCCACGGTTCAATTTCTCGTGATAAGACTGGTTGCCGTAATCCTTCAAGCAGTCATAACACGCTTTTTCGCATCCGCAGGCGCCACAAATCTTGCGGGCTTGTCCTACCACTTGCGGCCAGTTGTCAAACCCCTCCTTAACGAACCCTGCGCCTCCGGGAGTACGGTCATAAAGGATGATCTCAGCCCGAGCACCGCTTGCCG
>JAYVFX010000583.1:0-6432 GCA_043772795.1 Deltaproteobacteria bacterium | reverse complement strand
GCCGGAGTCTCGTACAAATTGTGACCGATCGTGATGTACTTGGGTACGATGCCACCCGCCATGCAGTGCTGCAGCGCGTGATGGAACACCTGCGTGAACATCAGGCCGCCCAACAAGAAGTTGAACGCAAGCAACAGGCTCTGCGTGTTCTGCAGACAGAACTCGATGTGCTCACCCATCAGATCGCAACACAGGAACAAGAGGTGATAGCAGTACAACACGTCCAACAAGATCATGTGTTTGTGTTGCAAACCGAGGTTGCGCAGAGCGGGGATGTTGCTGCTCTGACAGAGAAACTGTCCCAGGCCAAACGCTGGAAAGAACTCCAGCACGAGCAACAACGACTTACCGAACAACAACAGGCGCAGACTGACAAACTGGCACGGATTCAGCAATCGTTGACCGCCCGTTCCCAGCAAGATGCGACTAAAGAGCACGAGCTTCGCGAGCTGCAACAGCAGCGTGATCGTTTGCATGCAGACGAACAGGAAAAAGCGCGGTTGGAGGTCGAAGCGACAACTCTCGGAAAGGAGTTGCAAGAAGCGGCTCGTGAAGAAAGACGGATGAGCAAAGAATGTGAAGACGCACGTGGCTTTTTACAGGTGGCGGAACAGGAACACCAGAAGCAGGAGGGGGTGTGGGCTCAGGCTGAACAGCACGAGCAACAAGCCCTACAGGCGTTCGAAGAGACCCGTCGACAGTATGAGGTCGAGCACCTACGTCTCGCCCTGCATGCCGGAGAGCCCTGTCCGGTTTGCGAAAATCCGGTCCAGCACGTTCCACCGGTATCCGAGTTAGCGATGGGGGATCTCGCAGTCTTGCAACGCGTAGCCGAAACGACAAAAGCAACGGCTCATAGTGCGCGCCAGGCGTTACAAAAAGCGACAATAACAGTCGCTGCTGCTACGACTAAGAAAGAGACTGCGGAACGAGAGTTTACCGTACGCGAAGAGAAACGGCGCGAAGCACAAAAACAGTTTATGAGTCGGTTCCCAGGCTTCTCTTCGCTTGCTGTCGCACTGAGCAGCTTACAGCAACAACGACAAGCGCTCGCAACCGCAACCACAGAGACTGCAGCAAAAACCCAAGCGGCGGAAAAAGAAAAACAAACGCTCACCCGGCAACGTGAACAAGAGCAGAAGGAAGAAGCAACCCTCCATGAAGCCTTACGGGGTCTTGCGGCTCAACTTGAGACGAGCAGGCCGCAGATTGCCGTACTCGCTCAGGCACTAACGACATTCATCAAGGCTGGTGACGACCCAGAGACCGCGCTCACAGCGCGACGACAACGGCTCGCCCAACTTGAACAACAAGTGAAAACGGCGGAACAGCAACAGCGCAAGCTGGAATCGTTATTAACTACAGTAAAGACCGACAAAGTACAAAAGGAAGGCAATGCGGGTATTCTGACCTCACAACGAGAGGCTGCCGAACAACGAGCAAAGCGCGAAGCCCAGGCAGTACGCGGGAATCTCAATCTGACTGCTGACGCTGCCTTGCCGGTACTCACCATGCTCGACAGTGAACTGCTCAGCCTAACTCAGAAACAAGACCAGCACGTTGCCCTTATACAGCAGGAAAAAACGCTTGGTGAAGAACAGGCGCAGCGTGATCGCGAGGTGACAGGTGTACGCGCTGATTTGCAGGCACGAGAGCGAGCCTTAACAGAAACACAACAAAGCATTACCAAAGTCGAACAAGACTTGATCCAAGTGCGGCACGAACTACAGACAGAAGTACGAAACGCCGAGTTATCCGACGTGGGTGAAGATGGACAAGGAGTCAGGGAGCAGCTTACGTCTATCCACGAGCACGTAATTGCTATCCGTGAACGACGGAGCCGACTTGAGGCGGAGATCGCCGAGCAAGAACGGCGCTGTGCGGAAAAAGAGCAAGAAGAAGAAAAACTGCGGGCTGCAGAGACTGAAAGCCGACTAGCGACTGATCTTCACAAACTTTTAGGCTCTGAATTTACCGACTTCCTCTCACAAGAGGCGGTGGAAGCCTTGATGCGCGACGCCACCTTGCATCTGCAACGTCTCACGCATGGCCGGTACTCGTTCAATATCTCCTACAAACGCAGAGCGATCGAACTCCTGATTGTCGATCACGAAGATAACAAGCGTGAACGGCCAACGCATTCACTCTCAGGTGGTGAGACGTTTCTGGCTTCGTTAGCGATCGCGTTAGCGCTGTCGCAAGGATTTCGTGAACTTGCGACTGGCAAAGCTGCGCGGACCTCGACGGAATGCCTCATCCTTGACGAGGGTTTCGGTACGCTCGATCGCGAAGGCATACAGCTTGTGACGGAAACGTTACAAGAGTTACGTGGCGAAGAAGGACGCATGGTTGGGATTATCACGCACGTCGAAGAAGTCGCTGCTGCCATGCCGATGCGTATCGAGGTCCGAAAAGGCAATCGGAGTAGTGTGATTATAGTGACGGGGTAGACTAAGATGGAGGCAAACGTGTTGCCCGAACGATTTACAGCTGCGAAGCAGTATCTTGACGATGCGCGGTTTCTGTTTACCGCGGGGCGTTTTGAAAGTGCGGTTTCTCGCGCCTATTACTCTGTATACCAAGCAATGTGGGCAGCTTTAGGAGATCCGCCAAGAGGGGGACAGTGGCGACACATAGGGATCATTCATCATTTCGTTCGAGGTTATTGGTTTGATCCTACTTATCCTGAGATTGGCCCCGGTCTTGCCGAACACCTGAGGTTTCCTTTACATCGGCTCTATCAGTTTCGTGTTGATGCAGATTATGATCTCACCCATATCGGGAGTTACAGCGCTGAGGAGTGTGTGAGGACAACTGAACGAACTATTGCTGAAATTGACCAACGGATGCGAAAGGAAAGCCCATGAGTGTTGTAGAGCAACGAGAGAGAAGTCTTGCTGAAGCTGTCGCGATTCTCGTTGAAGAAATCCACCGATCATTCCCCGCGGTTTCTACTCACCCCATTCCTCCCTATGAGGATGAAGACTTTACCTTGGAGGTGAAGATTCCAGCGAGTATGGATCGAGAAGAAGTGATGGATGCGTGCATCCGTCACGCCATGCAGATAGAAGATCAATTTGGTTTTTCGATCCTCACGCGGGTGAAAGAACGGTGATGAGGCAACGACTGTCTTCAAAGTTTTTCCATCAGCCCAGAGGAGTAAATTATGATGGAGAGGAAACGTATCGACGCCTACCTCATTTGTAACGCCAGATTTCACGACACCAACTTTGCTCGGCTGGAGTTGTTAAAGCTCTTGGCTGAGCACGAGGATGTGATGGTGCGTGTGGCGGAGGATTATCGTGATCTTGACGCGATCAACCAATCCCAACTCTTAGTTACCTACACGTGCAATATCTGCCCAACCCCAGAGCAGCAGGAAGGGTTAAAACAATTCCTCACCAGCGGCAAGCGCTGGTTTGCTCTCCATGCCACCAACGCACTGGTCGAGTTTGTCGGCGAGGAACGCAAAGTTGGTGACATCATCATCCCCGGTGCTGCCGACACGCCCAACAAGGCTCCGAAATTCATGGAGTTGCTCGGCAGTCGCTTTGTGGCCCATCCTCCGCAGCAAAACTTTCATGTGATAGTGTCAGACCCGGCGCATCCGCTGGTGCGCGGAATTCAGGCATTCGATGTCTACGATGAACCGTATTACTGCGAGTATTTCGGCAAAGTTCACACGTTGTTGGAGTCACGTTACACAACCAAGGCTACGGGCTATGTACGTGAGGACTGGGACACAGATGAACCGCGCCCGCAGTTCTATCTGCATCCCCACGGTGCGGGCGAGGTGTTATATCTCACACTCGGTCATTGTCGCGGGAAGTATGACATGCAACCGATCATGGCGGTGTGTCCAGTCGAGCGCTGTGCGTGGGAACTATCGGTCTATTATGAACTCCTGCGCCGTGGCATCCGGTGGGGGATTGGGGTGTTGTCGTGAAGTGCAGTGCACGAATTTACCGTTGTGACGTATCAGTCTTGTAGGGTGCGCTTTGCGCACCAGTCCCTGACCGACGACACCTCTGCGTCCGCATGGGAATGGCACCGTCAGAGCCTTGGTACGCAGAGCGCACCCTACCGAACTCCCTAACCGACGACCAAGAGAGACAGCATGCCTGATTACCGTCGTGCACGTGTCCCCGGTGGGACGTTCTTTTTTACCGTTGTGACGTATCAGCGAAGACCGCTCTTACTTCATGAACCGGTCCGGTACGCCTTGCGACTGGCCGTGCGGGAAACTCGAACTCGTCTCCCCTTCCACATTGATGCCTGGGTCTTGCTCCCGGATCATCTGCATTGTGTGTGGACTCTGCCGCCAGGCGAGGAGAACTACTCCCTGCGTTGGTCGTTGATCAAACAAAGCGTGAGCAAACAGTGCGCCGCGGCGTATCAAGACGGAATCTCATTATCACGGTCACGGCAAAACCGTCACGAGGCGTCGCTGTGGCAGCGACGGTTTTGGGAGCATCAAATTCGCGATGAGGCGGATTTCGCCCGGTACGTGGATTACATCCACTGGAATCCAGTGAAACATCAGCTCGTGCCCCAAGCAGCAGCCTGGCCATATACAACGTTTCATCGGTATGTGAGAGAGGGAGTGTATCCAGCAGATTGGGGGATGGCAGAAGAGCTTGATGGTGAGTTTGGTGAATAATACGCAGGGGAAATGGTGCGCGGAGCGCACCCTACGGAACTCAAAGTAGCACTCGAGCGTGAGATCAAAGACTTGGACCGACAAATCAAAGAGGCGAAACGGTTGGCGACGTTAATACCGACGCTAGAGGAAAAGCTGGCGGGTCAGAAGCAAATCAAGGCGCTCGAATCACAACGTAATAGCAAGCGGCGGGCGCTCTTTGACGCGCAAGATGAAGTAGACCAACGGCGCGAACAACTGATAAGTGATATTGAAGGTAAGCTACGACAAACGGTGACTGACACGGAAGTGTTCACTATTCGGTGGTGTCTAGAGTAAACATTCTCAGGCCGTTGCTACCCCTCTTGCCCCACATGCCGATTTTTGGTTGTGAATCACTTCATAGGAAAACTACGTAATGACTCCCATCTCATTTCAATACATTGGCAAAGGCGTCTACAGCCTCGCAGAGGCGGAGCGCCTCATCAAAATTCCCCGGCAGAGAATCAGCCGATGGACACGCGGCTATACGTATCAGTACAAGGGAGAGACTCATCGCACCCCTCCATTGATCGCTGGGGATATGGAACAAATCGCTGACAAAGGACCAATTTTGAGTTTTCTCGATCTTCTGGAGGTGCGCTTCCTCGAAGCGTTTTTGGTATATGGTGTGAGCCGAAAAGCAGTCCGGATAGCAGCGTTGAATGCGCAAGAATTCTTAGGACGACATCATCCTTTTTCGACGCGCATCTTCAAGACAGATGGACACTCCATTTTCGTAGAGATCGCCAAGGGAACGGACGATAAACGCTTGCTTGATGTAGTGGAGAACCAATATGTCTTTGATGAGATCATCGCTCCCTATCTTTACGAAGGGATAGACTTTAATACGTTCGATGATCCGCAACGTTGGTGGCCTCTTGGTAAAAAGCATGTTGTTGTGATTGATCCAAAAAGAGGATTCGGTGCCCCCATTGTTGCGCACAGCGGTGTACCAACTAACGTTCTCGCGGGTGCTTTCAAGGTTGAAGGCTCGGTTGAGTTTGTCGCCAAATGGTACGAAGTATCCGAACGTGAAGTGCGCGATGCCGTACTATTTGAAGAACGTCTTGCCGCGTGAAATTTTTCCTCGACAATTGTATTGCTCCTGTCTTTGCAAAAGCTCTTAATATCCTTGCAGAGAGGCAGGGCCATCTAATTGTTCACTTGCGGGAAAAGTATCCTGCCAGCACGATAGACCCAGAGTGGATACCCGCTTTGGCGAACGAAAGCGAAGAGTGGATTATTGTTTCTGGTGATCCAAAAATCTCGCGGGGAAAAGCAGAACGGCAAGCCTGGCAGGAATCGCGGCTTACCGCATTTTTCTTTGGTGATGGCTGGGCAAGCCGCAGTTACTGGAAACAAGCCGAGGATATCGTTCATTGGTGGCCACGAATCGTGCTTGAAGCCGAGAAGGCGCCACGAGGAAAGGGATTCCTTATCCATCTGGGTGGAAAAGACTTCCAAGTGATCTACGATCCATTAGTACCGGCAAAGACAAAAAGGTAAAGGCTATCCGTGACCCGCAAGCAAAAACTCGAACTCACCTGGATCGGCAAAGAGCACCGGCCCAAGCTGGAGCCGCGCATTCTGTTGGAAGACCCGGAAAAGTCCTACCACGCTCCTCATCGGGTGACTGACAGTGATATTTTTGATAACCGCCTCATCTTTGGTGATAACTTGCTCGCCCTCAAGGCGCTCGAACAAGAGTTCACTGGTAAGGTCAAGTGCATCTATATCGACCCGCCCTATAA
>JAYVFX010000582.1:0-2293 GCA_043772795.1 Deltaproteobacteria bacterium | reverse complement strand
GTAAGTAGTACCTTTAGTTGGACCCCAACGACTGCCGATATCAACAGGCATATTGTAAATTTCTTTGCCACCGACAACAGAGGCTCGCAAATCCTGTGTCCAGTAACGATTGACGTTGTGAAAGCCAATGTCATTCATCCGATTGTTTTTGTTCCGGGCCTAATGGGCTCTAAGTTGGCGGATGGCAACAGCGTGGAGCGATGGCCAACTGGGATTTTAGTGAACGCTGACGAGAACTTTCGAAGTTTGGCGTTGTTGGCTCCTGATGCTCTCGGGACTACGCCCTTGGGTGTTATCGGGGCCACGTCCTTGTTGGACTTGGCCCAAGGCAACACACCAATATATCAGGCATGGATTCACAGGCTCGACGACGAGAAAAGCAGAGGCTTGAAATGGGCCGGTGTGCCATATGACTGGCGGCACCATCCTGGACAGCAAGCATACGTACAGGAAAGTTCCGGGCTTAATCGTAGGACTTCGATATTGAGTCAGCTGGTCATAGATGCGGTAAACAAAGAATATGCCGAGACACAGCTCAGCGTGCTGATCGTGAGTCACAGCATGGGCAATTTTCTCGTAAAGGACGCCCTTCGTCGAAACCCCGCGCTTGCGAGCAAAGTGTTTGGCGTAGTGTTCGTTGCAGCGCCTCAGGCAGGTGCGGCTACGTTTGCCTCAGATGTGCTGCACGGCGAGGCACTTTCAAACTTGACTTCTCGTACAGGTATTTCGAACGAGGATATCCGCTTGGTAACCCTTACCATGCCGGGTGTTTATTCGAATGGCCCGACACCAAAATACTTTGAGTTCGTTCAGCCCTCACCGCAGCAGCTGGGAGTCCCGGCTCCGATTACATTTGGCGCCGAGAGCGACCGATGTTTAAGTGACGTAAAATCGCCAGGCTTCAAGAGCCTTTGCGAGCGTTACGACGGCGCGATTCGCACGTATGACAAGTATGTCGATTTCGTACTCAACCCAACATCACGATTTGGCTTTGTGGCTACGGCAGATGACGTGAAGAACGGACGGAATCTGGAAGAACCGGCCCTGCTAAATAGCGATGTCTTTAAGAGCGTTGAGGGTTTCTACGGTGCCATTGATGATCCCAGTGAATGGAATCCGCTGGGGGTGAACATTTATCAGCTAGTAGGCACTAATAAGGAAACAGACTGCGGAAGGCGCTACTTCGAAAAGAAGCCTTTTTCTTCCCCCACACTTGACCATGAGGTCATAGCGTGTCCGGGAAAAGGCGACGGGACCGTTATAGAAAAGAGTGCGGAACTGAGTTCTGCGCAAGCTACGTTTCCGGTGCAGTCTGTGCAGACTAGTTACATTGATCTTGGCAGTTGTGACTATGACCATGCGAATATCATGGAAAGCACAACTGTACAAAACCGCATACTGGATTTGGCGGGGGTTGTTGTGTCGAATCAGACGACTGATTGCCCGGTTAAAGCCACTGCAGTGCCTCGCACACAAAGGTACATACAGATATCCGTGTATTCACCCGTTCGATTTGCCGTGACGGACAGCAGTGGAAAGGTGACCGGCGATTACCCGGACGGTAATATTCGAGAAGGAATCCCGGGCAGCCGGTTTCGAAGTTTTACGGGTGGCAGGTATATTCGGCTTGACGCAGACCACAACTATCGGTTCGACCTGTCCGGAATAGAGAATGGATTCGCGGGTCTGCTGGTCTCTCTTTTTGAAGCAAATGGTCAGCGAGTGGATACAGTTCACTATGTTGCATTTCCCGTCATCAAGAATATGCATGTGAGTCTAAGTTTCGCCGACAGCAGCGCGTTTACGCAGTTGCCGGTCGACGTGGATGGTAATGGAGGAGTTGATGTCGTTGTATTGCCCAATGAGCATTTTGACGCGCTTGCGGCATTGCAGATGATTAGGGAGTTGATCAATTCGAAGATCACCGCGACCGGGCCAAAGACGGCGTTATTGGCGAAGGTGGAAAACGCACTTCGGGCATTGAAGGCTGGTAACAGCGCACAAGTGATCGCGATGATGAACGTCTTTCAGAAGCAGCTGGACGTATTCAACCCAAGCCCGATTGATGCCGGGGCAAAAACTAGCCTTCGGGAACTTAGTGCTCTGGTAATTAAATCACTACAACAGTAGAGGTTTTGAGAGCGTAGCCTGTCAGTGGCGGGGCTTCTTGTTGCGGATATAGGCACCGTAGCGGGCGGTCACCGTTGCCAGGCGGTCGTCGAATTCGTCGATGCGTTTCAGCTTCTCCTCCCGCGCGCCGACGGTGAATATCATCTTGGTTAACAAAGCCCAC
>JAYVFX010000581.1:0-2929 GCA_043772795.1 Deltaproteobacteria bacterium | reverse complement strand
CCCGGTTTTGGATCATCCTGCCCTCGGGTCCTGTGCTCATGTCAGTTCTGCAATCAAGGCCTTGGCCTCTTGCAAATCCTTGGTGTCAAACCCTTCGGTGAACCAGCCGTAGATGTCGGATAACATCCGGTGAACTTCGGCCTGCTTGCCTTGCCTCTGCCACAGCCGCGCAAGGCTCATCACCGCGCGCAGTTCGAGCGACTTGGCTTGCTGCTTCTGGGCAATGTCGATGGCTTTGAGAAAACACGCTTCCGCCTCAGATTGTGGATTGTGGAATGCGGATTGCGGATTCTCAACTTTGAACTTTGAACCTTGAACCTTGAACTGTTGCAGCGTGAGTTCCCCCTTGATCCGATACAACTCGGCCTCGTAGAGGCGTTCCCCGGTTTTGTCTACTACCATCACTGCCTCAGCGAGTGCATTCAATCCGTCCTCTGTCTGCCCGAGTTTTCCATACGCCTCTGCCAAGAGAGCAAGAAAATAGGTTCGTCCCATTTCCGTCCCCATGGTCCGTGCGGCGGTCATGCCTTGGTGTATTTGGGAAATCCCTCCTTCTCTTTGTCCTTGTAGGGCTAACGCCCACCCCTGCACTATAGTCCCCCACGCTAACCAAGATTGGAATCCGTGCTCCTGCGAGAGAGTGAGCACCGTCTCCGCTAACCCTTCGGCTGCTTGCGGTTCCTGGCGGAGTTGATGGAGCCAGGCAGTGCAAAAGAGGACCCACCCCGTGCTGTAGGGGTGTCCAAGTTCCTGGGCCAAACGCAGCGCCTCGCGACTTTTCTGGAGCGCTCGCTCTGGATAGCCCAAGAACCAGAGGACGAAGGCGGTCTCGCTCAGCGCCCAGACGCCGAGATCGGCGCCATAGAGCGCAACGTAGGAGTGGTGCTGCCGCGGGTCATAGAAAGTCCAGGATTGCTCCAAGTGCTCTCCGGCGGATTTCCACTCTCCCGGCCACAACAAGAAGAAACCCAGGTCTTGGTGAGCCCCCATGAGCAGAGCGGAGTCCTGCAGACGCTGCGCCAGGTTCAGCTCCTGATTCACAAAGACGCGGGCGGTCTCGTACTCCGCCCGCAGGCCATAAAAGTTCCATAGCCCTCGTAGCACAACAGAAAGCTGAGGAATCTCTCCTATTTGCTGACACAGTTCGTAGGCGCGGATAAAGGCTTGGCCCACTGCTAGAGTCGTATAGCTGGTAATGATCGAAAGCGAGTGACCTAGCGCTATTTGCAGCGTGATCTCCTGTTGGGTGCGTTCCTGAGTGTTTGGCAGGGTCTTCAGCAAATCTAAGGCGAGAGTCAGATGGTTGACCGCTTCCGCATACGCCGAGCGTTGCACCACCTGCTGTCCCACCAAGCTGAGATACTCTACGGCCTTTGCGGCATTGCCACTGCGCCGGTAGTGATGGGCTAAGTCACTGTAGTGCTCAGACAGCGTCGCAACGTACACGGTTTCCAACGCCTGGCCGGTGCGCTCGTGTAACAGCTTGCGCTGCTCCTGCAGCACCGTGCCGTACGCCACTTCCTGCGTGAGGGCATGCTTGAAAATGTACTCGACCTCAGGAAATGCGGGTTGCTCGTAGAGAAATTCTTTGCGCTGGAGCGAGGCCAGCAACCGATAGAGGTCGGCTTCAGGCTGGGTGATGACCTGGCGGATTACGCCCAACGGGAACTCCCGGCCAATGACGGAGAGCTGCTGCAGCAAGGCTTTCTCGTCTGGCGCGAGGCGGTCAATGCGAGCGGCGAGGATGCCTTGGACGGTAGAGGGCAGGTGAAGTGCAGTCGTAGGGCGGGTCACGACCCACCCTACGGAAGCATCGTGCTGTAGCACTCCCTGTTCCACCAACTCTTGGACGATTTCTTCCATGAAGAACGGTGTGCCTTGGGTTTTCTCTAGAATGAGCTGTTTGAGTGCGTGGAGATCAGATTCCCTCACCCTCACCCTGTCCCTCTCCCGTCGAGGGAGAGGGGACCTTTGCTCACCGAGCAACTCGTCTAGGAGTTCTTCCGCTTCCGCTTTGCCTAATGGCGCTAACCGCAGTTGCGTGTAATAGGTCTTCTGGCTCCACTCATGCCGGTACTCGGGGCGGTAGTTGGTGAGGAGCAACAGCTTAGCGTTGGCCACACTCTCACTCAGGACATCAAGCAAGCCTTGGGTTTCGCTATCAATCCAGTGCAGGTCTTCAAAGATGAGAATGAGAGGTTGATTGAGACTCTCGCGCAGGAACAGCTTCTTGAGCGCGTCAAACGTTCGTCTGCGGCGAATCTGTGGATCCATCTGCTGCAAAGAGGCACTGGGATCAGAAATCCCCAACAGGGTAAACAGGTACGGTAACGTGTCTTCCAAGTTCCGATCTAAACTCAGCACTTTGCCGGTGACCTTTTCGCGCCGTTTGCGTTCGTCATCTTGAGCTTGAATGTCAAAGTAACTCTTGAGCAGTTCAATCACTGGCAAGTATGCCGTCGCTTTGCCATGCGACACCGAATAGGCTTCCAACACCAAACAGCCACTCACAGAGAGCAGCTTGAACTCGTAGAATAACCGCGACTTGCCTAACCCCGGTTCGCCCATCGTCCCGACGATCTGCCCCTGCCCGGCTTTGGCATGTTCTAGCGCCTGTTGCAGCTGCTCCATCTCACTCTGCCGTCCAACAAAGCGCGTCAATCCTCGCCGCGCCGCCACTTGCAACCGCGTGCGTAACGGCCCGACGCTGAGTACTTCATAGATGTTGAGTGCTTCTTCTACGCCCTTAATCTGCGTGGGTCCCAAATCCTTGAAGGCAAAGTAGCCGTCGGTTAGACGATGGGTATAGGCGGAGACCACGATCGTGCCGGGATTGGCGAGCTGTTCCATCCGCGCCGCCAGATTGGTGGAATGTCCGACGGGCACATAATCCGCATGCAAGTCGTCTTTACGAATGGATCTGAGCACG
>JAYVFX010000580.1:0-12209 GCA_043772795.1 Deltaproteobacteria bacterium | reverse complement strand
CATCTACGTCACCACCCAGAATCTCAGTCATGAACAGATCCAGCAACTCAGTGATGAAGTCGGCGAGAACCGTTCACTTTTGGTGATGTGCTCCGCGTTTCGCGCCAAAGCGGATCGCTATCCGAATCTCACGATCAAGAAGATTCCGACAGCCGTTCTCTCTCGTTGTGAATGGGGCCACGACGATTACAGCCTCAAGGTCGAGAATCTGCCCACAGCGCCGCCAAAGCCGGGGCAGTTGGAACTACCACTAAGTGCGGATGGAGGGCGGACATGAACCGTCACGTCAATGCCATCGCCGGTCGCTTAAGCCTGCGCCCACCGCAGCGCTACTCGCTGGAGATTCTCGACCGCATCACCGAGATCGTTCCGCCAAAGAAGGGCGCTGACTTGGACGCTGCATTAGCCACCATTCACAGTGAGTTTCTCACTGTCTCCGATTTCGAGCGGGAGTTTCCTTCTCTCTGTTTCGCTTTGGCAACCGGCGTTGGCAAAACACGGCTCATGGGTGCGTTCATCAGCTATCTGCATTTGGCGCACGGTATCAATAACTTCTTCGTACTGGCGCCGAACCTGACCATCTATAACAAGCTCATGACCGACTTCACACCCAATACGCCCAAGTATGTATTCAAGGGCATCGCCGAGTTCGCCACCGAACCACCAGAGATTATCACTGGAGAAGACTATCAATACAAAGCGGGAACGCTCTTCGATTTGTTGACGCGAGTGAAGATTAACATCTTCAACATCTCAAAAATCAACTCTGAAGTGCGCGGTGGCAAGTCCCCACGTATCAAACGACTCTCGGAATACATCGGCGAGAGCTACTTTGATTATCTTGCCGGGTTGCCAGACCTGGTACTCATTATGGATGAGTCACATCGCTATCGTGCGTCGGCAGGGGTGCGAGCGATTAACGAACTCAAACCGATTCTCGGGCTGGAACTCACCGCCACGCCGTTTGTCGAAGCCAGTCGCGGCGCAGTGCCATTCAAGAACGTCATCTATGACTATCCTCTCGCCAAGGCGATGGAGGACGGGTTCGTGAAGGAACCTGCCGTGGTCACGCAGAAGAATTTCGATCCCACGCAATTCGCCCCAGCAGAGTTAGAGAAAATCAAACTGCAAGACGGTATCCGGTTGCATGAGAATACCAAGGTTGAGTTGGAAACCTATGCCCGGCAGACTGGACAACAGATTGTGAAGCCGTTTCTTCTGGTTATCGCTCGTGACACAACGCATGCGAGCCAATTAGTGCAGTTGATGCAGTCAGAGCAGTTTTTCGAAGGGCGGTACACAGACAAAGTGATCCAGGTGGATTCCAGCAAGACCGGTGCTGAAGAAGATGCGGTGGTCCAGCGACTGTTGGCGGTGGAACGCCCGGAAGAGCCGACGGAGATAGTGGTTCACGTCAATATGCTTAAAGAAGGCTGGGACGTGACGAACCTGTACACGATTGTCCCACTCCGCGCGGCCAATGCACGTACCCTTATCGAGCAATCCATTGGGCGTGGTCTACGCCTCCCATACGGCAAGCGTACTGGCGTTACCGCCGTGGACCGCCTCAACATCGTCGCTCACGACAAGTTTCAAGAGATTATCGACGAAGCGAATAAGCCAGAGTCAGCCATCCGCTTGCAGCAGGTGATTCTCGACCCGGCAACCGACCTACAAAAAATGGTGTCGATCGTATCAAAGTCGAACATTACGGAATGGCTGACTGGCCCAGTGTCTCCGACAGCTCCTAGTGGCGTGCTTTCTCATCCATCACAACCAGTCCTTCACACTGAAGCAGAGCGCAAGATCGCGCAAACCACCTATCAGGTCATCAAGCAATACGAAAAACTGCCAAGCTCGACGTACCTGCTCCATGACGAAGTGCAAAGAGAGATCACCGAGAAAGTGGCTGAGGCACTGGGGCCGGAGCAATTGGAGCTGGCTGGCATGAACGTGAAGCCAAATATTGCTGAGGTTGTCCAGAAAACCGCAAACTTTGTTGTTCAGCAAACTATCGATATTCCCCGTATTCTTGTCGTGCCGAAGGGTGAGATCGGTACCGGCTTTCATCCGTTTCGTTTGGATACCTCAAGCATTCACTACCAGCCAGTAGACCGAGACCTTCTTATTCAGCACTTGCGCACGAACAAGCAGGAAACTCTCAGCTTTGGCGGGAACAGTCAGCCAGAGCAAAGGCTGGAAGAT
The DNA here is from genome assembly GCA_043772795.1 of Deltaproteobacteria bacterium. GTDB lineage: Bacteria > Desulfobacterota > Binatia > Bin18 > Bin18 > VGTJ01. Next base: position 10,004 of record JAYVFX010000580.1, on the reverse strand, counting down.
TATCTTGTGCGAGGATTGATCGACTTTGACGATATTTCCTACGACGAACATGCGGACCTGCTCTATGACTTGGCTGGGCAAATGGTGCGGCACTTGCTGAACTACCTCTCAGAGGACGAGGCCAGAAATGTTCTGATCTACTATCAGAGACAACTGGTCGAGTTCATCCACGTGCAGATGCAGGAACATCGGTGGGAGAAGGTGACGAGCTATGAAGTGGTGGTTAGTAAAGGATTCACAGAGCTAAAGGAACCCACTTTTGCGCAGGTTGAAACTGACTCTGTTCACGATTTTCGCGAGACGGTTCGAGACAAAACGAAAATTGCTCAGATGGTGTTTGGTGGCTTTACGCACTGTCTCCATCGCACCCAGAAATTTCAGTCCGATACTGAGCGAAAGTTCGCAGTGATCGTGGACCGCGAAGCGTTAAAATGGTTCAGGCCGACGAGAGGACAGTTCCAGATTTTTTACCAGTTAGGTGTCGACCACCATGAGTACCAGCCGGACTTCGTAGCGGAGACAGTGGGTGACATCTATATGCTGGAGTCCAAAGCACGAAGCGACATGAGTAATGCTGAAGTACAAGCCAAAAAAGAGGCTGCCGAGCACTGGTGCCAGCTCGCCACCGATCATACAACACGTAACGGCGGCAAACCGTGGAAGTATCTGCTGATCCCCCATGATGTCATTGCTGAGAATATGACAATCGCGGGGCTGGCAAGTCAGTTTTTCGTTCCCTAGAAGGCACACCTGCAATCGGCACTCAAGCGAGACGACATTCACCTCGAATCGTTTCTGATTTCCCAAACCTACCGAAACGAGTTACGCTGGCCCAACCCATCAGCACCCGACCAGCAGGCAAGGGCGTTGGAATATCGTAGCCATCATATTCTTTGCGCCAAGGATGACCCAGATACGTATGTGCGCGACTTGTTCGTACCACTGCACGTCAGTCAGGAGCTGAGGTCTCTTCCAAAGAAAACACAGGCACAGTAATGGTTCGCGTTGTTGCCTGACGCTTTTTCACCGTTTCCTGAATTCTTCTCGTCACCTCAGCGGTAAAAACCTGTTCACCGCAATTCTGGCAGACTATTGATGGAACGTCTTCAATAATAACTAACTCTTTGTCTACTCGCAGATCGAGCGTGATACTTCCCTCTGTCATTAGGTGATGGCAAACGAGACATTCCATCGTTTCACCTCTTACGGATTTTGCCGCTACTCCACTCTTTCGGGTCGGGTTCGTAAACGGTGATGAGCCACACAGTTGGCGGCAGCGAGCACTGCACGTGTAATGGACGTCCCACCTGTGTCCTCCCATAAATCAAGCAACTCGGACCATACTTGTCTTCCGGATACTCTTCTATGATCTCTCCAGTGAGCAGAACTTCAACGACTTCTTCTTCAGCTACGTCTCGCTCGATGCTCCGCCGGATAGCGTGCTTCCGCCAGTAATAGGCTCCGTTTCGTACCTGCTCTTGTATGAGCGTAAGGTCCATACAATTTAATGCTTAAGCCTCCCTATCTTGCCATTTGCGTTGTCGTTCGTACAGTCAGTGCCGAGCGTGCTTTGTCGTTGATTCATTCGCTTCTTGCCTTGTGCTTGTATGCGGAAGGACATATCTTCTTTTCGGTGAGGAGTAACTCATGACAACGAACACGCGTCTCGACGTTTATCTGATTTGCAACGCGCGGTACCACGACACCAACTTTGCCCGACTGGAGTTGTTGAAACTTTTGGCTGAGCATGAAGATGTTGTCGTCCGTGTCGCGGAAGACTATCGTGACCTAGAGGCGATTAACCAATCCCAACTCTTAGTTACCTACACGTGCAATGTCTGTCCGACTCCGGAGCAGCAGGAAGGGCTAAAACAATTCCTTACCAGCGGCAAGCGCTGGTTTGCGCTGCATGCCACCAACGCGTTGGTCGAGTTTGTCGGCGAGGAACGGAAAGTTGGAGATATTACCATCCCCGGTGCAGCAGACACGCCCAACAAAGCTCCGAGGTTCATGGAGTTGCTCGGCAGTCGTTTTATTGCCCATCCACCGCAGCAGAACTTTCATGTGACGGTGTCAGACCCGGCGCATCCGCTGGTGCGCGATATTGCAGCGTTTGATGTGTACGACGAGCCGTACTACTGTGAGTATTTCGGCAAAGTTCACACGTTGTTGGAGTCACGCTATACGACCAAGGCCACGGGCTATATACGTGAAGACTGGGACAAAGACGAACCGCGCCCGCAGTTCTATCTGCATCCTCACGGTGCGGGCGAGGTCTTGTATCTCACACTCGGTCATTGTCGCGGTAAGTATGACATGCAACCGATCATGGCTGTGTGTTCGGTCGAGCGCTGTGCGTGGGAACTGCCAGTCTATTATGAATTGTTGCGGCGCGGCATTCGTTGGGGCATCGGGGCGTTGTCGTGAGATTGTAGAGGTAGGGAGCGCTCTGCGCATTCTACAGAACTGAAGGTGAATGACATGCTCGCAACTAAATCGCAGAAACTCTACGCTCGTATCCGCGAGATTCTCGAATCGGCGCGGGCGACTGCGGCACGGTCGGTGAATACTACCCAAGTCGTTGCCAATTGGTTGATTGGACGAGAGATAGTGGAGGAGGAACAAAGGGGAGCCAAGAGAGCTGATTATGGAAAAAAGCTAATCGCTATGCTATCCGCGCAGCTCACGACTGAATTTGGCAGAGGGTACTCGGTTAACAACCTCGAACACTTTCGCAATTTTTACCTTACCTATCCGGAGTTGTTGAGCCGTTCAATTTCCCACGCACTGCGTGGGAAATCTTTCCCTCCTCAGATGCTTTCCTCAGCAGACAAGAAATCCTGGACGCCTGGGCAGTCGAACCCAAACCTTTCCTGGACGCATTACCGCACGCTGCTCCGCGTGAGCAGGTCGGAAGCTCGCGCGTTTTATGAGATCGAAGCTATCAAAAACAACTGGTCCGCTCGTGAACTTGAACGGCAGATCAACAGCCTGCTCTACGAACGGCTCGCGCTGAGCAAAGACAAGAAAGGGTTGATGCGACTGGCAACGAAGGGGCAGGATATCCAACAGCCTGTCGATGTTTTCAAAGACCCGGTTGTAATCGAATTCCTCGGCCTGCCGGAATCACCACGGTTAGTGGAGTCTCGCCTTGAGCAATCCCTCATTGATAACCTGCAATCCTTTCTTCTCGAACTCGGCAAAGGTTTCGCTTTCGTCTCCCGGCAGGAGCGTATTACGCTGGAGGGTGACCACTTCTACATCGACCTCGTTTTCTACCATGCGGTTCTGAAATGTTATGTGCTGATTGACTTGAAAGTGGGAAAGCTGAGCCATACGGATTTAGGCCAGCTCCAATTTTACGTCAACTATTTTGATCGGGAACGCCGTACGGAAGGGGATAATCCGACGCTCGGCCTCATTTTGTGCATGGAGAAAAACGATGCGGTTGTGCAGTACACCCTGGGAGAAGACCAGAAAAAGCAGATCTTCACCAGCCGTTATAAACTTCATCTGCCGACGGAAGCCGAATTAAAGGCAGAGATCCAGCGGGAATTACAGAGTCTCAACGTTGAGATCTCGGAAGGGACTGCTCTCACGAGAAAGCGAAGGCAGCCGGGATGATCTGTCACGTGGCCGCTATTTCGAAGTAAGGACGAGTTGTACACTCTACGAAACTGTTGCGTTTTGGAGGATTGTTATGCTCAGGACAGGCTTGGCGTATGTGGCATTTGTCGTGACGGATGTTGAGGCAACGGCAACGATCTTTGTTCGTGACTTTTGTCTACGCCGTACCGATTGCACTGTGGGTGATAGCAAACGGACGACGCCGGTGATCAGTATCGGCGCGAGCGCATTGGCGTTGTTCGCGCCTGATGATCCTTTTCTCGGTGGGACTGCGAAACCGGGAGTGCATCATCTCGCTTTGACGGTAGATAATTTTCCTGCAGCGACAGCGTTCGCGGCGTCGCTGGGATTACTGCTAGACACCACCGAACCTCAAGCGGGACTCAGTGGCGCTCGTCGATTACTGCTGGCCTCGCATGCGACGGCAAATGTCCTGACCTATCTGTCTGAGCCGCTGACCGTGCAACCCTCGCCTGTCGGGTGGGTTGAGCGTATCGACCATATTGGAGTCGCTAGTAGTGACAATACGGCTGCGGTCGATGTTTTCTCTCATCGTTTGGGGTATCCGCTCGAAAGTACGCAAACTGACATGGAGGTCCAATTGGCAGTCGAGAGTTTTACCTCGGACAAATATGGCGTTGTCTATCATACGCGACCTGCACAACCGATCGGTGGCGTACGAGTAGCCTTCGTCACCGTAGGCGATAGCGAGCTAGAGTTTCTGCAAGATCTCGATCCGCAGCAAAGTGTGCAGGTGCAACATGGGCAGGCAGGAAACACGAAACAAGATCGTGGAGCGATTGCCCGTTTTGTTGCGACGCGTGGACCTGGACTGCATCATGTCGCGCTCAAAGTGACTGATATCAGTCGGACCTTGGCTACACTTGCACAGGCTGGACACACACTTATTGATACAGTTGGGCGACCAGGTTCACGCCGAGCACACATTGCCTTCATTCATCCCAAAAGCTTGAATGGAATGCTGATTCACTTGGTCGAACGGCCAGTGGTGTAGCAACTCGGCCCCTTTTCTTTGAAATCTTCCTTGCAGAGGAAGAGTGCGCAGTCGCCGCTGGTGCGCTGTGCGCACGTTTCTGCTACGAGAGTGAGCAACTTACCCAAGAAGGGAATGCGATGGCTGATGAACTTGCTACTCTTGATGCGGTGGCGCAAGCCAAGCCGGTGCGTCGTGGTGAACTCATTGGAGTCCATCTTGTTGCTACCTATGGATGCGGGAATCTGTTTATCCGCATAGCTTCACAACTTGGGCAAGCCAAGTCCTGGGCAAATCGACGACCAAGGGTGCAGGCATGAGCGCGACAGAACAACACCGTGAAATACCGCCGGTCTCCAATGAGATGACTGAAAGAACTCTCTCTAGAGCCGACTGGGAACGCGTCGCAGCGATGGGCGAGTTTAAGGCTCTCATGGCGGCGAAGCTCAAGTTTATTGTCCCAGCGACTATTTTCTTTCTCGTGTATTATTTTGCACTGCCACTCCTCGTAGGGTACGCACCGCATCTGATGGAAACGAAAGTATTTGGTGTTGTGAATGTCGCGTATGTGTTTGCGTTATCGCAGTTCTTGATGGCGTGGATTTTAGCGGCGATGTATCTGCGGGCTGCCGGGCGCTTTGACGAGATGGCGAAAGCTGTGGTGGATAAGATCAAAAGACAATGATGGGGGAAAGGGCGAAAAGGGAAAGATAGGCTGCAGGCTAAAGGCTGAAGGGGAAAAAAAGGAGGCTGAAGGCTAGAGACTGATTCCCCCTGCAAGCCCTAAGCCCCAAGCTTCAAGCCCCAAGTCCTAGAGGAAACTCGAAACTAGAAACTAAAAGTTATGTCCACTGCATTACTGATGTTCCTCATGTTTATCGCCGTGACCTTAGGTATCACCTACTGGGCGGCGCGCCAGTCCACAGGTGCCAACTCGTTCTTTGCTGCCGGTCGTCGCATGACTGCGTGGCAGAACGGCATTGCGGTAGCTGGCGATTACATGAGCGCTGCTTCGTTTCTCGGTATCGCAGGTATCATTGCCTTCCAGGGTTACGATGGGTTCATGTATTCGGTTGGCTGGTTGGTCGCCTATCTGACCGTCCTTCTCATTGTAGCAGAGCCCTTACGCAATGTGGGAAAGTACACGATGGCAGATGTCTTGGCGTATCGCTTGAGTCCACGTCCGGTGCGTGCGATGGCCGCATTGAGTACACTGACGGTGAGTACCTTTTATATGATCGCCCAGATGGTTGGTGCTGGTGCGCTCGTTGCTTTGCTGCTGAAGGATTCAGGGCTGACCTATCAAACCGCGGTCATTGGGGTCGGTGTCCTGATGGTGACGTATGTCGTTTTTGGCGGCATGCTGGCGACGACGTGGGTGCAGATCGTCAAAGCCATCCTCTTGATGTGTGGCACAGTACTGTTAAGCATCTTGGTGTTTGCTCACTTCGACTTCAGTTTCAGCAAGTTCTTCGACGCGATTAGCCATGTCACCTATACCGAGAACGGCACCCAAGTAACGAAAGATTTTCTTCAGCCTGGGTTGCGGTTCAAACCGCCATACGGAGCGCTTGATCTGATCTCGTTAAGTCTCGCTTTGATCTTCGGCACCGCCGGGTTACCGCACATCCTCGTGCGCTTTTATACCGTGCCGGACGCGAAGACGGCGCGGATCAGTGTCGTGTGGGCGATGGCCCTGATTGGCAGCTTCTACATTATGACCACGTTTCTTGGCTTTGGTGCGGCGACCATTGTTGGTCGCGACACTATTGCTGCGAATGGCGGTACCAACATGAGTGCGCCACTGTTGGCCAAGACTCTCGGAGGAGATATCTTTTTTGCCTTTGTTGCGGCGATCGCTTTTGCCACCATCCTTGCGGTTGTTGCCGGACTCACCATCAGTGCTTCAACTTCGTTTGCTCATGATTTCTACTCCAACGTGTTGCACTACGGACAAACTCGGAATCCGGAAGAGGAAGTGCGCGTTGCCCGCATCACGGCGTTTATCGTGGGTGCCGTCGCTATCGCGGTTGCTATTCTGCTGGGACCAACAGCGAACGTCGCGTTCTTGGTAGCGTTAGCGTTCGCGGTGGCGGCATCCGCGAATCTTCCAGTGATCATTCTTTCGCTCTTCTGGAAACGGTTTAACACAATTGGTGCTGTTGCTGGGTTAGCAACTGGACTTGCCGCGTCGATTGTTTTGATCCTGATCGGCCCAAGTTTTATGAAGACGGGTGCGTTGTTTCCGCTTGAGAACCCGGGAATTGTGAGCATTCCGTTAGGATTTCTTGGAGCAATCGTTGGGACATTGCTGACGCATGAACCGGCTGCGGAAGAAAAATTTGCTGAGCTGATCGTGCGGGCGAATACTGGATTAGGAGCGGAAAAGGCAACGGAACACTGAGAGGGCGAGTGCAAAGTTTAACGCTCAGAATTTAGCGTTCATGCTTCAGAATCAATTTTTCTACTGACTACTGACTACTGACTACTGTTGCCGTTAAGGAGGACCTATGCCACTTAATTCATCCATGGTTGGTGTGACAACTGAACCTGTTATTCACGATGTCGATGCGCGTTGGATCATGTCGTATTCCGCAGGGCTGGGCGATACGTTACCCTGTTACCTTGACACACTGCGGCCCGATGGCATTGTTGGTCATCCCTTGTTTCCCATGTGTGTGGAATGGCCCGCAGTGCTAGCACTGCGCGACTATAAGGATCTCTCATCGCTGACGACGGACGAACGCATTCGTGGTGTTCACGCTACGCAAGATACGATCATCCATCGACTGGTGCGGCCTGGCGATCGGTTGACAACCCGCACGACTGTGGCTGGTGTCGAGCAGCGCAAGCCAGGTGCATTTCAGATCACGAGACTCGATACGTTCGATGCCAGTGGCAATCTTGTGTCCACCTCGTGGAACGGCAGTCTGTACCGCAACGTGGCAGTTGCAGGGACAGACCGACCAGTCACGGATATTCCACCACTCCCACACGCTGGCGCGACGGCCACAGCAGCGCGGCACGAAGTGACAGTACCTATTTCTGCGTTAGCGGCGCATGTGTACACAGAATGCGCACGGATTTGGAATCCCGTACATACCGATACTGCCGTCGCTGCGCGTGCAGGTTTGCCGGGACTGATTTTGCATGGAACCGCCACCCTCGCTCTTGCGGTCTCACAGATTGTCCACCTTGAAGCCAATGATGAGCCCGCGCGTATCCGCCGCGTGGCTGGTCGGTTTAACGCGATGGTGTTGATGCCGTCGGAGATCACTGTACGGGTGCTCTCGCGTGAAAAAACCGCTGCTGGCGATGCGGTGTGTTTTGAAGTGCGTAATGCTGAGGGCGCACCAGCGATACGAGACGGTGTCGTTGTTTTGTGAGGATGAGAAAAACGAGGAATGCAGAATGCTGCACGGTAAACAGAAAAATTTCTTCGTCTTCCGTTTATCCTTCATCTTTTTTGCCTTCAGCATTTGAAAAGAGAGAGGCCATTATGGTCAAAGGCATCTATCATATTAATGTGAACGTCACTGACTTCGAGCGATCGCTTGCCTTTTATCAGCTCCTTGGCTTCAAGATTGTGCGAGACCTGGGTGAAGTGGGAAGCAAATACCTTGAGCGCGGATTGAAAATCTCGCATCCGATTGGCCGTGCTGCGCTCCTCCAGGTTGGTGACGATCGACGCTCTACACGTCTTGATCTCATTGAGTGGAAAAGTCCCAAGACCGAAGGCCGAGCCTATCCGCATCTGTATCACGCGGGTATGGCTCGCATCGCGCTGGTGACTGATACATTGTGCGCCTTATGCGACAAGGTCAAAGCGGCGAATATCCCAGGGGTGGAGTTTTTCTCTGAGCCGCAAGTTATTCCCAACCGCACCGGAGGAAGCGATTCGTTTGTCTGTTTCACAGATCCGGATGGGACGGTGATCGAATTGATTCAGTTTGGTGGCGTGTAACGTGTCGTCCGCCTCACCTCCTGTTCGTGAAGGAGGTCCGATCGCAGAGCGGATCGACGACGCGCGTCCCTATCGCCCGCGGTGGCTCAAATTCGCGTTCTTCATTGGCCGACCACCGGAGCTGACCCGGCGCCAGTGGCGGGTTCTTGGCTTGGTGGCGGCAGTCTCGTTTTTTGAACAGTACGACCTGTATCTGTTCTCGCTTGCACTGAAACAAATACAAAGCAGTCTTGCCATTCCCGAATCTGCGCTCGGGATGCTCGGGTCGATTGTTCGCTTCGGTGCCATTCCGGCATTTTTTGTTGCTTTGTTGGCCGATCGTATTGGGCGACGGCGGGTGCTGCTCTTCACAATTCTCGCGTATACGCTGTTCACCGGGCTAACCGCGTTTGCCTCCGACACCTACACGTTCATCGCGCTGCAGTTCTGTGCTCGTCTGTTTGCAGTTGCTGAATCCCTGCTTGCGGTGGTGGTTATTGCTGAGGAATTCGATCCTGCTATTCGTGGGTGGGGGATTGGGGCATTTGCTGCCATCGAGTCGAGTGGTGCAGGGTTTGCTGCCTTATTGTTCGCTTTGGTTGGCGAGAGCGAGCACGGTTGGCGAGGATTGTATCTTGTCGGTCTTGTACCCCTGTTGCTCGTCGCGCACTGGCGGCGCACGCTACCGGAAACCGAACGGTTTGCCGAACACCAGCGACAGCAGGCAGAGTCTGGGCAGTCTGAGCATGTCCTGCAGCCGGTTGTTAACCTTCTACGAATGTATCCAGGACGGATGGCTATGGTGTGCACGGTAGTGTTTGTTCTGGCGATGACCGAGGCGTCAGCAATTTTCTTCGGCCCAAAGTACCTGCAAGACGTTCACGGATGGACACCTAAAGCTGTGGGGTTGTTGACCGTTTTGGGTGGCGCTCTGGCGGTCGTTGGGAATACGTTTGCGGGTTGGCTCAGTGACCGGGTGGGACGTAAATGGGTAACAATCTGTTTCCTGTTGGCCGAAGCGGTGCTCACGATTGTCTACTACAACGTCTCCGGAGTGTTAGTCCCGATGATCTGGATAGTGATGACCTTTGCTCTGCTTGGTGGCAATGTGATGATTGCTGCCTATAGTGCCGAGCTGTTCCCTACGTCGTACCGTTCAACCGCGGTTGGCGTGCGTGTGGCCGTCGGGACACTTGGCGGCAGCCTTGGTTTGGTACTCGAGTCGGTTCTGTATGGAAGAGTAGGATCTCACTGGACCGCGATTTCGCTATTGGCTGCCTTAGCGATCCTTGGACCGCTGATTGTTGCGGCCTTGTTTCCTGAAACCAAGGGACGAACGTTATCAAGTAATTTTTCTTCCATAGAATCAAGCCCGATAAAAAGTGAAATTGATGGCTGGGTACAGCAAATTGCATCACAATGCGAAGCAAGTTCTATTTA
>JAYVFX010000579.1:0-2261 GCA_043772795.1 Deltaproteobacteria bacterium | reverse complement strand
CGTCGCACGCTCTTTGCGGTGGAACGCAAGGCGGAACAAAAACAGGATCAGCTCCCGCTCGCTGCATAAGACAATTTTCGTGCTCCCAGGCGGCATGGGATAGACATGAGCGAGTTTCTCTATCTGTTGTTGAGAAGCAACTACACGTTCTGGTGAGGAAGGATGAGAGGAAAAAAAGCCAGCAGTCAGGCTCTGGGGAACCTCAATCGCCATGCGCTCGAAGAGTAACGCTCCTGCGCGAGGATTATACCCCGCAGCAGTTGCGTATTCTAATCCGACAGCGTCTGCCGCAAGTTCTTGGCTCTGATTGTAATGGTTGTAAAAGGCTTGACCAATTTGATTGACAGAAGAAGCGGTTCCAGGCACGTACACATTGACGGCAGCCGCAGCCATACCAATGAAAATATTACTCATGAGCTGGTTAGTCAGATGACCTTGCGTATGGTGGGCAAGTTCGTGACCGATCAGCACAGCTAATTCATCATCTGTTTTTGTAAATTGCACGATCGCGGAGGTGAGAGTAACTTTGCCAAAAGTGGCATTCGCATTAATAGCGGGATTCCCTGCTTCTACAACGAACGAAACATTAGGCGGGTTCTGTATGGCGCGTAGAAGTTGTAACCCAACCGCATGAACACGTGCCTCTTGCGCTCGATGATACTCGATGGCTTTGCCTTCAAGATAGGTGCGGGCTACAGCGGAGTTGGCCCTGGCGGCACAGCCAGCAGTGAGCGATAGAAGCGCATACAGCAATATCGTACAGCGCAGCACGTGCGACATAAGAACCCCCTCCATCATACTGAAGAGATCATAAGATATTGGCTGGAGTGCAAGCAAGGCTCAATTTGATCGGGTATTTGGGCCGAGTCATCTCCAAGGGATTTGTTAGTAGTTTTCCCGATCTTATTCGCGCCGGAAGCTCAATCCGAGCTTCCGCCCCCCAGCGTCAATTAGCGGTAAAAGAGAGCGGCGGTTCTACGACATCTCGGATAGGTACGCCGGGTTATGCATCCCCCTGAACAAGTTAGGTTGCTGAGGATTGCTTCTTACTTTTTCGGTAACTCCTCATGCGGCTTTCCCGGTAGGTTTCGCCGTTACGTTGGTAGTTTGCTTTTTGGCGGCACGCGACTGTGTCATACACCGCTCGTTGCTGCCCCGTAAAGGTCTTTCCACATATGGGACACGCTTTCTCTATCAGCGCGTACGTTCGCTGATAGGGGGCGACCTCTACTATTTTCACTCTTTGACCCTTTCGTTTTTGTGACACTCGTTTGCTCCTTCATTTTCATATTCTACCTATAAGGAAAAAATATTTCAAGACAGTAAACTTTCTGTATTGACATAAACATACATTTAGCTTACTGTATAAACACAGTAACAAAGGAGGTTCCCAATGATCGCAACATCAATCTTGGCAAAAGTAGACGCAGACAGATTGCAGCGCGGCTGTGAAGGCTTGGCGAGTGGCGCTTACGCTATCAGCGTAACACGCAACACTGAAAGTGAAGTATCGGCGTTTGTGGCGAACGGTGACGGGCTCACGTACTCAGTCACGTTGACGGAAGGACGGTCATTCTGTGGTTGCGGGGATGCGATGTTTCGTGGCAAGACCTGCAAGCACAGCGTAGCGCTGGCGCTGTATGCTATCCGCACGCCAGGGGCAGTGGTGAAGGCGGAGCCGCAAGAGACAGCCCCGAAGCCGTTGAATCTGAAGCTGGCGAAGGTCAGGAGAGCAGCGTAAATGAAAAAGGCTTGCCAGAGCAGACACTCTGACAAGCCCCATAGGATGGCTAGGGACCCTTACAAGAAACCCATAACCGCCCCTACCGTAGCCCAGGCGCTTAGAAGGGGCAAGGAGAAAAGAACAATGGCAGAAGCAACATTCGATACCCTCACCATCGGCGATCCCCACGGCGTGTGCCTCTATTTGACCCCGGACGGCATCAGTATGCAGGGAAAAGGCGGCAAGGTCCTAGCACGGCTCCGGACTGAACATGAGGTCTTGTCTCTCACACTCCACGACCACAACGGCCAAGCGCGTATCCGGCTCTCGATTGATGACCACGGGCAACCGGAGATTGCGCTCGCAGATGGGAATGAGCAGAAGTGCGTGGTGACGACTGTGGATACCGAAGGCCGCCCGAGCATCACGCTCCTTGATGCGATGGGCGTTGACCGTCTAGAGTGTCAGCTCCTTGATAGTGACTCCCCGTCGCTGGCCTACCATGATCACGAGGGGAAGCTTCGCTTTCATCTGCTCA
>JAYVFX010000578.1:0-2070 GCA_043772795.1 Deltaproteobacteria bacterium | reverse complement strand
TAGCTCTCTCACTGGGCGATGCGAAGTGCGACTGACTAAGAAGCCAATCATGTTAACGTTATACGTCGGCGAAAGCGCCCACAAGGGCTCTGCTTGTCAGGTCACCGATCGTACGGTAGCAGTCGCGGATATACAGTTTAACTGCGTCGGAGTTCCAGCGCAGCCGGAAGGCGATGTTGTCCAAGCTCACACCTGCGTTGTGGAGAGCCACCGCGGCTGTAACGCGAAGTGAGTGCGACATGAGCCGATCAATTCGAATCCGCAGGTAATGTTGCTCGTCAGGATACGCGATTTTGCATGCTCGGTGCATAAAATCCTGGATGTGCTTGCCTCTAACTGAGTATCTTTGGTTGTTGCGACCCAAGAACATACCCAAAGGTTCCAATTGATGGTTAAGGATTCTCTGTCCTCGCCGGACGAATGACAGTGCAGCGTCCACCGGGCACAACTGGTGGCTACCAAACACTCGTTTGAATTTTCGTATCACAAAGTTGAGGTTTGATTTGTCGTAGCGAAAGCGGATGTGAACGAACACCACTTCGGATTCGCTTGCGATGGCCGCGGAGAGCTCGATTTTCTGTCGGTTTTTATCGTAGAATTCGAAATCCTGTGCGATGAATGCGCTTGGCTTACCCTGCCATTCAGTTGGGACGTCGCGGTTTGATGGCAGTTTCTGCCAACCGTCTGATGGCGTGTTGGTCGGCAGGGCTCCTTGCCCATATTCGGATAGACGCGAGCCCGTGAACAGGCCGAGTCGACAGCAGTCATACAGCACGCAGTCCATACTCAGGTCTCCCTGGGCTGAGCGTCGACTTTGTTCCGCTAACTGAGCCATGACAACGAAAATGTCTCCCGTGAGAGGCTCTTTTTTGTCTTTGGCTTTTTTCCAGGTGCGTCGCTGGGCGATGATTTCATTAATGTAAGGGTGAAGCGTCTCTGCTTTTTTGGATCCACCTTCGTTCGTGTAGAGGGGAACTGTGATACCGTTGTGATGAAACATCCAGGTGGTTGCTGCGCGTAAGTACTGACAGATAGTATCATCAGAGAGGGTGAATTTACCAACTAGGTTGTCACCTTCTGCTAGGCTTTCCACGTATTCGCCCATTATCGTGATCGCTTGCCCCGGTGAGATCTTTTGTAGAAACCGGTCCGTAAGGGCATGCCGTCTGCACCAGTCGGCGTAATGACCGGCGCGAGAGTCAAAAGCCCTGTCGTTGCGCCCACGAACGATTCCCCGATCTCTGTTGACGAAATCGTTCTGGCGATTGTTGACAGAAGCCCGAAAGGCAGCAGGAAAGCCCGACAGGTCTGCAACTGGGAGAATTGCTTGATAGCGCAACCCATTGTAGGGAACAACTCCGGCCTTGATAATGCATCCGCTTCGCTGTTGTCCTTTCCAGGGATATGCTTCCCCTGGAACTTTGTGAAGTCCGATGTCTGCGAAAGTATGATGAGACATTGGCACAGGTAAGTTAGGTTTCGGACCATAGGCCTGTGTGTACGTGCAGCGTAACGGAACCACGAGAGAGCTGATGTGTTGTCCGCCAACACGCTCACAATGTGGCCGCCTGCCTTTGTAGGGTCGCGGATGATGTACTTGAGAGTCATCCATATATTGATGGTCAGCGCCACGAACTCGAGCACGTTGATGTGGAGTTCGCCTTCCGCCGCTGCCACTCGTGCCGTTTCGCCTTCCTCGTCGATCATCCGCATGTTGAAGCCGGCATGCAGGAGATCGTCGCGTGTGACCCGCCACATAAACTTGAATGTGGGGCTCCATCCTCCAATGCCCGAGTAAGCTGCGTCGGAAAGGATCTGGCAGGTCCATGCCCTTTTTATCAGGAGCGCGATGGGCCGTGACCACACGATGGGGGCGCCTGGGGCGGTCGCAGCGAGCGACTGCGACAGCATTTTCAGGTCACCTAGTAATACTTCCTTAGGTATTGGGACCTTTCGATAGCACCACCAATTTTTGCTTGTGATGGCTGCTTGGCCTCCTTTCTGTACCTCATCGTTCAAGATGAGCTGCAGGCGAATAGAAAGGAACTCGCCCAACGGGCAGAGATAAGC
>JAYVFX010000577.1:0-2870 GCA_043772795.1 Deltaproteobacteria bacterium | reverse complement strand
CAAAGGAGGGACAGGGAGGATTTCGCCAGTAGTAGCTTGTGAGAAGCTATGCCCCCGGTAGCGAATAAAGCGAGTAATACGCCGCATGGTTCATAGTGCCTTCATGCGTAATCTGCAAGCGAAGACGCAATCTTCTTGTGTCTCTTTAGACATTGACATAAAAGAGAGGTGTTCTTGCTGAGCAACCCGAAAAAAGGAGGAAAGAGAAATGGCAACTATAGCGAATGACAAGATTGAAGTTTTTGGTAAAGGGACATTGCAAGCGGAAGGTGTCGTCATTGATAAAGAAGGGAACGCCTGGGGCGGAGGACGGAACGGCAAAGTCTACAAAGTCAGCCCAGACGGGAAGGTACACGAGGTCTGTCAATTACCCGAAGGCTCGATTCCCAACGGGGTCACTCTTGATCGGGCAGGGAACTTTGTTTATTGCGATCTGGGCAAGCAAGCGATGATGAAGTGTGCTCCAGATGGGAAAGTGTCGATGATTGCTGACCGGGTAGGGGATGTGAAGCTTACCCTGCCCAACTTCTGTAGCTACGACGCAGAAGGAAATCTCTACGTTTCCAATTCTAGCACTGAAGACATCAGCAAGGTGCTCGGGGAGATTACGACCCCGTCCCCCAAAGGGGCGCTGGTCCGTATCCGGCCTGATGGTCGTGGAGATGTGGTAGCGACTGGACTGTATTTGGCGAATGGTACAGCAATCGATCCCAACGAAGATGCGGTGTACGTGCTGCAAAGTACCCGCAACGACTGCCTGCGGATTCAGGTCAAGAAAGATGGAACGTTCGGCAAGCCAGAAGTGTACTCGAAAGATTTTCCTGCGTTGCCCGATGGCATGGCGTTCGACGTGGACCGCAATCTCTACATCACACTGCCAGCATTCGTAACGAAGGACGGGATGACACCGGCGAACATTGTCATCAAGGTTGATACCAACGGTAAATGGACAGAGCTGATCAACGATCCGTCCGGAACCAAGACGATCTTCCCGACAAACTGTGCGTTTGGTGGACCAGGGCTGCAAGACCTCTTCCTGGCGAACCTTGAAGGCGACTTCTTCTCGAAGGTGCGGACCTCGTTCCGCGGGCATCCATTGTATCATCAGAGATAAGCGGTCAGCTTTGAGCAAGCAGCGGCCTGTTTTTCCCCTCTCCCTCGATGGGAGAGGGCTAGGGTGAGGGTGTCGAGTAGCAATTGAGGCAGCGTGGCTGCGTTTCCCCTCATCCTGTCCTTCTCCCACAAGGGGAGAAGGGACCTATCGGCGCGCCTGCATAACGAGAGCCGAACACGACTGGCTTCAACGTCTCTGCCTCAACGTCCGATACTGCCCAACCACAATCCCTAAGATTCGCGGTAATGGAGAAGTCCCAGTCAATGGAATTGGCTCATAGACTGGATTGGCTGCTTCAAGAAATAACGCATTCCCTTTCTTCCGTAGCCGTTTGACCGTCACCTCTTCCCCCAAGAGCGCGACAACGATGTCGCTGGGATTGGCGGTGTCCTGCTGCCGGACTATCACGTAATCTCCCTCCTGAATTCCAGCGTCGATCATGCTGTCACCCTGTACGTGAAGAGCAAAATGTGAACCATTTCCTAACAGAGAGTTATCTAAGCTCAACGCCCCTTCACGATTTTCAACCGCGAGTAACGGTCGTCCAGCCGCAACTCGTCCGAGAATAGGAATGCTACCAACGATCGGCATGATCGGTTGGATGACTGCAATCGCGCGACGACGACCCGGTGTCCGTCGCAAATAACCTTTTCGTTCCAATGCCGTGAGATGATCTTTCACTCCCTGCAAGGAGGTGATGTCCATCGCCTGGGCCATTTCTTGTAGCGTCGGGACGAAACCCCGCGTCGTCACAGAAGTTTCAATAATACGTAACAAACGTGCTTGCCGGTCAGTGAGAGATATAGTTGACACAATTGCACCATACTGTAGATAGATACAGTATGTCAAGGAAAGCAATTCACAACAGGAGGTGAAGTATGGCTGCTCCGTTTTCTGGTGGGTGTGCCTGTGGTGCCGTTCGTTACGAGTGTTCAGCAGAGCCGATGCTGATGGGCAATTGTCATTGCCGTGATTGTCAGCGGGCCAGTGGAGGCCCATTTGTATCGATCGTTGGAGTGCCGAAGGAGGCGCTCAAAATCACCGGGGAGGTCAAATACCACGAAGTGGCCGGCGACAGTGGGAGCCCAATTAAACGCGGCTTTTGTGGTCATTGTGGTTCTCGATTATTCGGCTTTCCTTCCGGGGTGCCGTTTGTTGGGGTTGCTGTGGGCAGTTTAGATGATCCGAGCTGGTATCGCCCAGCCTTCGACATTTATACCGCTCCGATGGTTCCTCAGCGGGCCAGCACGCTCTTCATTGAAGCGGCGCGCTGGCAGGTGCCATCTATCTGTATGTGAATGATGTCGATGCGACATACAAGCGTACGCTGCAGGCGGGTGCTGTCTCGACGATGGAGCCAGTCGACCAGTTCTACGGTGACCGCAGCGCGGGTGTGAAAGACCCCTCCGGCAATCAGTGGTGGATCGCGACACACAAGGAAGATCTATCCCCTGAAGAACTGGCAAAGCGTGCCAAAGCTGCGATGCACTAATGGTTGATGCTGCAACCGTTTCTATACGGTTGGCTCTTACCTGAAGAGATTGTTTTTGGGTTCCCTCTCCCCTTGCGGGAGAGGGCTCAATACTGTCCGGCACTCGTTATGCAAGTGCGACACTATAGGGAAAACACACCAAGATATGGATTGTGCAGGGCCCAATTTTCTCCTCTCCCTTGAGGGGAGAGGACACAGGAGAGGGTGAACGCCGCAACTACCCCCTCTCTGACCAGGTGAACGTGTAGGTAGCACGAGAGGAAA
>JAYVFX010000576.1:0-2958 GCA_043772795.1 Deltaproteobacteria bacterium | reverse complement strand
CTTCCTCTCGTTTCTCATCGGTGCTGTGCTGGCACTCAACGCAGCAAGTCAGCTACGGCAATTCGGGGCAGCGATCTATATTGCCAACCTCGTCGGCGTTTCGATGTCGCGGGAAATGGCTCCGCTCATCACGGCTATTATTGTCGCAGGCCGGAGTGGCTCAGCAATCACCGCCGAGTTAGGCACGATGGTCGTCTCTGAAGAAGTCGACGCCATGCGTACTATGGCCCTGAGCCCGAGTCGCTTTCTCCTCATACCGCGGGTGTTATCTTTGCTATGCGCAGTTCCGTGTCTCACCATCTTATCGAATCTTGCCGGGATTTTTGGTGGGTATTGGGTCGGCGTTATTGTTCTGGGTCTCGGCAGCCGCAATTATGTTCAGCAGACTGCGCAGTCCTTACTCATCAACGACCTTGTCACAGGCATGGTCAAAAGCCTCGTGTTCGCGTTACTCATTGGTCTAGTATCGTGCTACCGGGGGTTCTACGTCCGCGGCGGTGCTGAAGGGGTAGGAACAAATACGACTGCGTCCGTCGTCACTTCGATCGTCTTGTGTATTCTTGCTGATGCGGTCTTTACCACCATCTTTTTCTACGTAGGATAACCACATGGCGTCAGCGTCGGATTCTTTCCCCTATGTCCAAGTCGAGCACCTGGTGGCTCGCTTTGGCACCCGCACGATTCTTGATGATGTTTCCATGTCCGCTCATACCGGAGAGATCACCGTGATTCTTGGCGGCAGTGGGTGTGGGAAAAGTACGCTTCTCCGTCATATCATTGGACTTCTCACGCCAGCTGCTGGACGAGTATTGATCAACGGCCAAGACCTCCATCGCGCACCCGAAGAGGTGCAAGAAGCCATCCTGCGGAACATCGGCATGTCTTTTCAAGCTGGGGCCTTATTTAATTCGATGACCTTAGCAGACAACGTGGCGCTCCCCATCATTGAGCACGCAGGCGCCGACCACGCCACAGCCCACATGCTCGCACGGATGAAGCTCTCCCTCGTTGGCCTTGACCATGCCGCCCATTTGCTTCCGGCTGAAATTAGCGGCGGGATGAAGAAGCGCGCAGCAGTTGCCCGCGCACTCGCCCTCGATCCCACGCTGTTGTTGTTCGACGAGCTTTCGGCAGGACTCGATCCTGTCACAGCGCGTGAAATTGATGAGCTGATCCTCCGCCTCAAGGCGCAGTTGGGGGTGGCGATTATTATTGTGACGCATGAACTCAGTAGCATTCAAATGATCGCAGACCAGGCGATCATGCTCCACACGGGCAAGGTGATTGCCGCCGGCCCACTTGCTCAGGTCCGCGCCTCAGACAATCCACACGTGCGTGCATTCTTTGATCGTCAACCACGCCCAGTGACAATGCAAGAAGGGCTTCTGGATACGCTCATCGTTGACGGAGGGTAACATGGGAAAGACCCGTTTAAAAGTCGGAATATTCGTCACTATTAGTTTTTTTGTGCTGGCTGCCGCCATTCTCTGGCTCGCCGGCTCGCGCTTTCTTCAGCCCATTGACAACTATCAGATCGTCTTCAATCAATCAGTGAGTGGACTATTACCAGGCGCTGCCGTTGAGTATCTCGGGGTGACAGTGGGTAAAGTCGAAGGCGTCCGCTTAACCGACGACACGCCACCACGTGCCGCTGTTACCGTCGCGCTAGAACCAGGTACGCCTGTACGCAAAGACACCTCTGCACACTTGATCGGTTCTCTCGTTACCGGTATCCGGTTCGTTGAACTCACAGGGGGGTCCGCAGATACGCCGCGCCTTGATCTCGGCGGAACGATTCCCGTCAGCAGTGGAGAGTTTGAACAGTTCCGTGACCAAGCCGGTGAGATTGCCACACGACTCCTCTCGACGTTGACGCGTATCGAACAGGATCTTCTGAATGAAGAGAATCGCACGGCCTTTTCCTCTTTCTTACGCAACGCTTCTCACCTCTCGGAAACCCTCAGCACTTCGCTTGATGACGTGTCCACTCCAGCGACGCGTGCCTCACTAAAAGCGATGGTTGATAACTTGGCGCAGGCAGCGGCAGGGATCAAAAGTGCCACCGATGCGATCAACGATATTCGCGGTGACGTTTATACTGAGGGCCGCGCGACGCTCACCCAAATCCGACAAACCGCAGCGGTTACGGCCAAGCTCGCTGAGGAAACTCGCGAGATTGTACAGCGTGTCACTGATCTCACCAAACATACCGATCAACTCGCGGTACGGTTCGACGGTGTTGTTGTCGATAACAACAAGGAGTTCCACCAGCTTCTGCTGAATTTAAGCGATGCCTCACGTCACTTGAAAGAAACCGTGAGTACTCTGAAAGACGATCCCTCAGAAATCGTGTGGGGTAAGAACCTGCCGGAGAAAGAGATTCCTGACAAATGAACATGCGGCTGTGGTTGGCGTGGGGAGTTGTGGTCTGGAGTGTGAGCCTCGCGGCGTGTAGTTTCACGACGCCACGTCCAGAGGTGCACCATTACACGTTAACGCTTTCGGTTCCCGACGTACCGAGTACAGGCAAAATATCACTTGTTGTCCGTTCGATCGGTGGGCGCGACCCCTATGATCAGGAACGGATCGTGTACCGTACATCTTCGTACGCTTTTGACCTCTATAACTATCACCGCTGGGCTTCGCCACCAGGAGAACAGGTTACGGCATGGACTCGCCGCTACCTACGCGGGAGTGGGCTGTTTGCGCAAGTGTTTCCGAATTTCGACAGTCCCGCGGATTTCGTCCTCGATGGCACGGTCCAACAGTTCGAAGAAATTGACCGTGAGAAAACGTGGGAAGCCGCCCTCAGCATTGACTTCTGGCTCGTTCGCTCTGGAGGACGTACCCCGGTGTGGTTTCGCTCTTATGCGGCTACACAGCCTGCCGCCAAACGCAACCCCGAGGCGATTGCAGAAGCAATGAGCCGGAACCTGGAAAACATTCTTGGACGGCTCG
>JAYVFX010000575.1:0-3140 GCA_043772795.1 Deltaproteobacteria bacterium | reverse complement strand
TGACTGAGGCGATCGCCGTTGCCTTTGTTGAGCTGCCATTTGTTGCGGCATATAATCAGCGCACGAAGAGCACCCAACTTATTCTCAATTTGCCGGACGATACGTATGAACGTGTTGCTCAGTTCGCCGCGTGTGCCAAGCGCAACGTGTCGGAAATTATTGCAGCCGCGTTAGCGTCGTCGTTACCCTCGCTTGATGCGATTACGCAACTCCGCAACGTGGCCAAACTTTCTGACCGTGAGATTCACACACTCACTGAACTCTGTCTGGCACCAGAAGTCGATCGTCGCTTGAGCGAGTTGTTGGATCGCCAGCAAGCCGGAGAGCTGACTGACCTGGAACAGGCCGAGCTAGCTGCGTTGATGCGTATGTACGAAAAGGGGCTCCTGCGTCAATCTCAGGCTGGAGCGGAGGCGATCAAGCGTGGCTTGATTCCACCGCTCCAGCCATGACCGCCCTGAAGGCGTGAACGGTGCTGGTCTTGGGTGAGGAAGATGGGCAGGGGCGGAATTGAACCGTCGACACGAGGATTTTCAGTCCTCTGCTCTACCGACTGAGCTACCTGCCCACATCAAAGAATTCAAACACTTACGCGACTGCTTCAGCGGGCTTCCCTGTCATGTGTGTACCATGTGGGAAAGTTGCAGTCGGGCTTTTATAAACGAACGAGGGAGCGTGGGCAAGTACCACTTCTTTAATATCGTCTTCGCTCGGGTTGTTGTAGCGTTGGAAAACAGCAAAGGTCTTGTGGCCAGTGATCGCCATGATGCGCTTATAGTCCCATCCCTCACGGACCTTGCGCGTCACGAAGGTATGTCTGAGGTCATGAAACCACAACCCTTTCAGTCCAGCCCGCCGACATGCCGCGTTGAACGCGGTTTTCCATCCTTCGGTCATGGGCTTCCCCTTCCATACAAAGACATGGCCAGTAATCGGTGCAACCTTCGAGTCTCGTTGCTCCGTGCGGATCGCTTCCAATACATCACGAAGGGTAGGGGAAATGGGAATGAGGCGTTTCTCTTTCCCTTTGGTGTCTCCTGTGGCGAGCTTCATAAGCGTCGATTACGGAGTCGGCAAATTGTTTCGCTTGGGTCAGTATATTCCCCAAGTCATATTGCTTATTGAGTTCTTCCATTTTTGCCGAATCAAGTTTTTCAGTCTCTCGACGGTAGATACCCGTACTGCCTGACTCTACAGGCGTCGGAGGTTTCGCCATCTGCCGTTGCCTCCCTTCACAACGTGATTGCTCCCTTGAGGGAGAAGAGGCAGACGGCAGGGAAACCGCTTTTCAGCCATAGTGATCAGCTACGGCCTAGCCCCTTCCACTGTTTGTTACAGTATCATCTGCACGCTTGTGAAGCACCAGGACTCTGGGATACGATGGGTTTTATCCAATACGCAGACCGCCCGTGAGAGTGGCAGGCTATGAAGACGTACCTGTTCAAAATTGTGGTCGAACCAGATGAAGACAGATGGACAGCCTACTGCCCGGTCCTTCTGCAACAAGGCGCTTCCACGTGGGGCGATACAAAAGAGGAAGCGCTAAAAAACATCGCAGAAGTGGTTCGCATGGTAGTCGAGAGCCTTCGTGAACATGGAGACCCTCTCCCAGAAGGCCCGCTTGATGCCGTCCAGATTGTCAATGACCCTTGCGTAGCCGTTCTCGTCTAACGCATGCCGATCAACTATGCACAACTACGGAGTCTCACCGCGCGAGAACTCATCTCGGCTCTCATACGGGACGGATTCCTTCTCGACCGACAGTCAGGCGCGCACCAGCACTATTTGCATAGAGATAAGCGCCGCGTCACGGTCTCGTTCCACAGACCCGGAGACACATTTCCTCTCAAGACACTGAAGGCCATGATCGAAATCCAAGCGCGTTGGACAGAAGAGGATCTCCGTCGCCTCGGGCTCCTCACGTAATGCTCGCTCATTCCCGTGTGTGCACCATGTGGGAAAGTTGCGCGCATAATGAGGGGTAATGAGAAAAATAGGAACGAATCGGAACAATGAGAAAAGAGCCAGATTTACAAAGAAAAACGGGGAGTTATTGCTAACTCCCCGTGCTGTTTCTGTTTTTATATCACTGGCTGTGTAGAATTTTCAGTCCTCTGCTCTACCGACTGAGCTACCTGCCCATAAGGAAGGAAAATTACGGTTTGGGTTTCATAAACGAAAGACGAACACGGGGCAAGCACCACTTCCTTTCGCAACGTGTTTGCTCCCTGAGATGAGAAAGGGCAGATGGTCGGGAAACCACTCTTCAGCCGCGTTAGCTAGACACGGCCTAGTTGTTGACTATCCTAACATCTATATGCTTGTGAAACATTAGCACTATGAGATACGATATTCTTCTATCTAATACGCAGACTGCTAGTGAGAGCCGCAGGCTATGAAGACGTACCTGTTCAAAGTTATCGTGGAACCTGATGATGATCGATGGACGGCTTACTGCCCAGCACTACTGTGGCAAGGAGCATCGACATGGGGTTATACCCAGGAAGAGGCTCTTAAACATATTGAGGAGGTGGTGTGGATGGTTGTCCGAGAACTCATTGAGGACGGAGACCCCGTTCCTGAAGACGTACAGGTGTCTCCTGAACCGCTTGTCTCTGTCACAGCATGAGCAGTATCGACTGGTCTCGTCTCCGTTCATTAGCCGCGCGAGAAATGATCAGCGCCCTGATGCGTGACGGGTTTTTCCTCCGTGGCCAAGATGGGAGCCATCAGCGTTATCGACACCCAGACGGAAGACGCGTGACCGTCTCGTTTCATCGTCCAGGTGAGACATTTCCACCAAAGACTTTGTGCAGCATGATTGAAGGCTAGGCCCGCTGGACAGAAGCAGACCTTCGCCGACTTGGACTTCTCACGTAACTTCGAGCGAGATTTCTCTAGGCTCTTCGCTTTCTTTCCTCCACCTGCCGCTCGACGAACTCAACGACCTGGGTTTCAAGCTTGACGCCATTCAACGCGTTAATCTCTTGCACGCCGGTTGGGCTGGTGACGTTCACTTCGGTGAGATAGTCACCAATGATGTCAAGTCCAACAAAGTAGAGTCCTTCTTGACGTAGCCGTGGTCCGACCTCGCGGCAAATCTCGCGATCTCGTGGAGTGATCTCGGCTTTCACGCAGGT
>JAYVFX010000574.1:0-3062 GCA_043772795.1 Deltaproteobacteria bacterium | reverse complement strand
ATCAGGCCGCCTGGAATAGATCGACGCGCTTGATGATCATTGGCGAAGACACAAGTGAAATTCAGCAACTCGTGATCGCGCGGAATTTGTTGCTGCTGTATAAAGTCCGGGCAGCCTGCTTCTCAAACAACTGGTGTCCCCAGAGCCAAGTATTACGCCATGTTTCGACGAAGCCAAGCTCTCGCATGCGAACGAATGTGGGATCGAAGTCACGCACGATGTGCTGTGGATGCGTATCGGCCGATTACGTCCAGAGGTTCCTGCAAACATTCTGGTAAGGAAATCGCAAATCTTTGAAAAGAATCATCTTTCGTCATTCGCGGATCGAAGGTTACAGGAATAGGCGGGCATAATCTGTCGGCCTTCTGCACGCGGAGATCTATCGCCCCACTTTCCAATAAGGCATTGCGCCACTCTGCACGATACCCGTCGAGTTCTTGTTCCTGAATCTGCGCAAACTGCTCAACCTTCATGCGGCCCGCATCAACTTCTTTCCACAGTTCGCGCAGACGATCTGGTAGTAACATCACAACACCTTATTCTTTTGGGAGTGCCGCAAAATTGATGAGCGAGATTCCAAGCTCTCGGAAGAGCGCAGGCACCCGGGAGTCGAGCAACGTTGCCAGTTCGATCTCACGCTCGGTCCCGTAAGAATCTAGGTCTGGAGAAAAATAGCCAGGATGGCAAGCCAACTCGGTGATACCGTCCGGTAGGGAACGGAAAATCTGTTCAAGATTTTCCACGCTGATCAACTCTGGCGCTGGTTGTGGACGCCACTCCTCATCAAACCGATGTCCATAGAACCCACCGTTGAAGTGAATCACCCCCAAGCCGCGAAGCGGAAGGTGATGTTCTTCTGCCCAAGCGCAAAAGAGTGGTTTGAGTTCCGTTTTCTTTAGATGGATATGCTCGTGCGAGTCGAGATGGGTCGGTGACCTGCCTAACAACTCACAGCAGCGTTGGTACTGGCGGTGCAACTCTCGTTCAACGACAGAAACATCACCGAGATTAAAGAGCGGCTTCTCATCATGCGTCGCAACAAAGTGTAACCCAACTCCCAGGCTCGGATATTGCCTAGCCGCAGTTGCCGCTTCAATTGCCCAGGGTGCATCCACCATGAGACTAGTACTCGATACTACCCCATGAAGATGAGTTTCGAGAATGCCCTGATTGACGCCTCTGGTATAACCAAAATCGTCAGCGTTTATTATAAGATATTTAGTCATACAATCTTTACCACAATCGGTTTATGAATCGGCTCATGGAGTTGCTCCTTATCAGCCAAGCAAAGACTTTCTTTTTACCGTAACCCCACTACTCGGAGCAACGAACCAAGGACACGGTCTGCAGCGAAATATTCCCGCGCCACCTCAGCGGCGTGGGCGCTCGCACGACCATAATTGGCCTCGATCTCTCCTATAGCATTGGCAGCATCGTCAACTGTGCGGAATGCATGGAGCCCAGGACCAAGTGGAAGCACCTCTCCAAAACCAGTATCCTGTTCCACAACTGGCCGCCCAGCCGCTAGATAGCACGCCGCCCGGTCGCTGAACCAACCGCTTCGCAGACGTACATTCATATCTTTCGCGACAGTAAATTCTCCTCGCGAAGTACAAATGTAATCACGATACCGCCAAGGATCAGCCGAAACCGCTATTGGATTAGCGATCTGCCAGCCATGCGACGTGAGCAACTCGGCATCACCTGCTACATTCTCAACATCCATGGCCATCTCGAACCGCGCCTGAGCCCGCTCCGGAAGATCAAGGTAGCGAAGCCATTCCGTTCTCTTGCACCACCGAAACGTCTCTCCCTGGTATGTCAGGTCCCGTCCTTGCGTGTTCCATTTTCCGATAGTTGTATAAGTGATCCCAGGCGGATAGGCATGATCCCATAACTCGACTGCGACTGGTTGACGCGTCGGGTGCCAGACAAAGCCTCCAGTCGGCAATGTCGATCCAAGGCCACCTATATTCTCACCAAAAGTAAATAAATGCGTGTGAGCACTTAGAATCGCCCCTAAGAGCTTGTCACCGCTTGCAGCCTTTAATTGAGTATAGACTGGATCTGCATCGATGTAGACAGCAGGTCGACCACCACGTTGCTCGGGTGGTAGACGGTTCACTGCACCGAAACTTATGAGGAGGTCTGCGTCACGCAAGAGAGCACAAGCCCGTCCGGCTCCTGGTCCACTCTCCACACCACGCCCGAGGTCAGAGAAGACCCATTGGTCCCCTAGACCAAGCTGGCCAAGGAATTTGGCAGCCGCCACAAGTCCATAGTCATAGGTAGGACCAAACTCATTCGTGACAGGATTATACGCAGATACGCAGTCCCAGTCTCCGGTATCCTCGTAAAACCAGACATCATACCCAAGCGTCCGGAGTCCAAGGAGGTAATGCGCCATTTGCCATGCGTACCCGCCAAGAGGGTAACGCACGAAATAGCCGGCAAGAACGATACGCACCATAGTTAGAATCCAGCGTCACGCAGCAACTGTTCAAGAACGGTCTCCGCCCGAAAATACCGTTCGGCCATGGCTCGCGCCGCCTCACATTGCTGCCGGTAGTTTGCATTAATGGCATCAATTGCCGCTGCCGCATCTTCACTGTTGCGGAATGTCCAAATCCCCTCACCCGTTTGATAGTGGCGCGAGATACCCGTCTCTTCAACCACAACAGGTTTCCCCATTGCTAAATAACAGGCGCTCCGACAACTGAACCACCCACTCTCAGTGGCAGCATATGCTTCTTTGGCGATACTCAATTCTCCCCGTGAAGTACTAATATAGTCGCGGTAGCGCTCCATCGTAGAAGAACGCTCCGCAGCGTCAACGAGAATCCAGCCTTCGCGGATCAGATCGTCGCGGGGAGCTGCCCCGGACAATGCTACTTCAAGCGGCGATGAGACAACGCGCGGCAGTTGTTTGAAGCGCAGGAACTCGACGTCTTTTCCCCCATAGACACGTCCACCGACCTCCGGCAAGGCAGGCGCTGTCTTCCACGACATGATGGTAGTAAAGTTCTTGGCGTTTTCGTCGTAAGTAAATGGCCAGTCAGGAA
>JAYVFX010000573.1:0-2791 GCA_043772795.1 Deltaproteobacteria bacterium | reverse complement strand
ATCAAGGGTTGGCAGGCAATGACGCAGCAGATTATTACTAAGAAATCACCTGTTCGACAGGTTAGTAAATCTGCGACGCTCGGTTTGGGGTTCTGTCTTGATGGCGATACTCCCATCGTTACTTATGAGGGTATCAAAAGCCTCAAAAACGTAACGCCAAAGGATCTCTTATGGAACGGATTAAAGTGGGTCAAGGCAAGTGGAGCAATAAAGATCGGGCGGAAACCGTGTATCCGCTTGGGCAACACTTGGTTGACGGCCGATCACCGCGTGTGGTGGAACGGGTGGCAAACCGCCGAGGTTGTAGCGGACATCGAGGGTATGAAGCACCTGCCGTCGGGCAGGAGTTTGGTCGGTGGTCAGTTACCTCATCTGAGTTCTATTCTGGCGTCGAAAGGCCTGTCTCAGTTCAGTGCAAGTGCAGTGCAACGTCTTCCGCCAGAATCGATAAGCTCTATCGAGAGCGGAGCGTCGAGTGTCGCGTTTGCGCAAACTCTCGGTGTGGGCAGAGAGGCGGAACACCCGGAAAGTTCAAGCACCTCCTGCCCGATACTCGATTACGCCACCGATGGATCACCTGTTTCCATAATGTCCGAGCACGGTGCACAGACCCAGCAAACCGGTATTATGCCGGGTATGGGGGCAGAGGGATTAAGTGCTCTTTCACCACCGCAGAATGGCTGCTATACATCCAAACGCTACCCGGATGGGACAACTGGACTCTCTTACTGGATCGGACAGACAACAACGGGCACTACGAACGAGGAAATATGCGACTCGTCACGCCTACCGAGTCGGTCGCCAACCGGCGAGTTAGTCGTAGAAGACCGTGACGTTTACGACATCTTAGACGTCGAAGACGGCCATCGGTTTCAAGCAGGAGATTGGTTAGTTCATAACTGCATGAGTGCTTTTGGCTATGCCAGAGTGCTCTTAGTCGTTTGCAGTGATCCACAATCTAAAGTCACTGAGGCGAGTCTGTCGCTCATGATCAAGGAACTTCAATGGCCTCAACCATCAGAGAAGTCCATGAAGTTGATCGTCGAGAAGACTGGGTGCTCGACAGCTATTGCTGTCGCGTCATGGAACATTCACCGATTGTTCAATGCCGCACATCCAGAGTTCACGGAGGTTGCTGAGTGGCTCGTCAGCTGCGTTACGCGAGTAGCAGAAGTTGGTCGCGGACGCAGTGTTGGCGGTCTCGACCGATTCGTTCAAGCCGAACGGATACTTCGAGAGATGGAGTCGGCTGTTGTCGCTCCAAACCCTCTCAAGCTGCGACTAACTATCGACGACGATTACTCAGCTAAGATCCCATCCGTTCGCGTTCAATGCGGCCCATGGCCGTCAACCGTTTGCTGGCGCGAGCCGGCAGTTCGCACGAACAAGATGACGAATCAAGGCAAGCCGCAGTTGACTATCTTGAAAGCGAATGGACTTGATAAGCCATTCACGCGCCAGCTAGCAATCGAGAACGTAACGCAAGCAGCAGCTCGTAACGCGCTGTGCCATGGTCTTCTGCAGTTAGAAGACAGGTATGGAACGCGTGACGTGCTGCACGTGCACGACGAAGTGCTGATCATCACTGACAGGAAACGAGAGGCAGTTCTCGCAGCTAAGGAGCAGCTGACTAACGTGTTCGGTCCTAAAGCAGGGCATCCACTTGATTGGGCAATCCTGATTAAGCCGAGTGAGATTTCTATCACGCAATCGCTCTGGGAAGAGGAGTACGATATCATGCATGAATTCAATGAAGAGAAGCAGAAGTGGATGGGTAATGATCGATGGGGTAAGATTGAACGCAGAGAACTCGACATGTTTGAAAACCTACCATGAAGTACACCTCCGAGTATTCCACCTCCGTTCATGTACGTCACAGAAGTGGTGAGCAGATCACTATTGAAGTCAGCGGGAAGACCGCTGACAAGGTGGCCTACGTGGCAAATAAGATCAAAGACATCTTCGAGGAAGCCAGCGTACCCACGCTGGCTTCCTCAAGCATTCCACTCGAAACGACAGCCGGCATGGTGAGCTGGCTGAGGAAAATGTTCCCTAAGATAAAGTAGAAATGAATGACCATAGACAGACAACACCCACAATTTAACGCTTATTCGACCGCCTGGGATAATGCGGCAGCACGAAGCTACACAGAACCAAAGCGACTTGCATACGACGACTACCGAGCAGCCGATGCAGCAAAGATGGCTGAAGCCAGTTTATTCGATCAGGCCATAAAAGCCTTGAACGAGATCAGTAATACAAAATACGAAGATAAGCATAAAGGGCACATGGAAAATATCCGACGCTTCCCACCTCCTCAGCCCTGCGGACCTCATCACGCCTTAGTCGGTGGTGGGTGTTTAAATTGCGGTTGGCACCCGTGAAGTATTTAAAGCATAAAGACGCATCTGAATTCATAGCCAACATCGTTCCATTGCTCGACCTCGGCACCTGCACCCTTATCGGGGAGGACGGTAACGTCCTTCCTTGGCTCGGTCTCAACACAGCGACCAAGCAGGCTGATCCGCCATGGGATCGATTGTGTATTGAACAAAGTCCGGAGTTCTTCGAAGTGAAACTCTGTCACTTCGACGCCGGATCTATACAAAGCGGCACGCAACCTACCTTCTTTGTCATCCACAGTGTTCGATTCGACGATACTCTTTACCAGTAAACTGAAGTCATCGACTTCATTCATAACCACCTCTGAGTCTGGTCACTCAGGTACGGTTCTATAACCTGACCCGAACGCATCGCGTTTCGTATTCTTGCACATCGTGCAAGAGAAAAG
>JAYVFX010000572.1:0-10694 GCA_043772795.1 Deltaproteobacteria bacterium | reverse complement strand
GCATTACCTATAAGCGCATCGAAGAGAACAACGGCATCTTCTGGCCCTGCCCAACCCCAGAGCATCCCGGTACTCCGCGCTTATTTGCAGGTGGTAAGTTTGCGCATCCAGATGGCAAGGCTCGTTTTCATGCCATTCAGTACCGTCCACCGGCTGAGGATATCGATGCGGACTATCCACTTTTCATGACGAGTGGGCGTGTGGTATCGCAGTATCTCAGTGGTACGCAAACGCGACGGATTGGCCCGCTGGTCGACCAATATCCCAACCCGCAGGTTGAGATGCATCCCCAGCTCGCACAGAAACTCGGAGTGAAGTCTGGGGATCAGGTCCGAGTCGAAAGTCGTCGCGGTGAGCTGACTTTACCAGCACTGATAGTGAAGACGATTCGTCCAGATACGATCTTTATTCCCTATCACTGGCCAGGCAATCAATCGGCAAATCGGGTCACCAATCGCGCCCTGGATCCTATTTCCAAGATTCCTGAGTTTAAAGTGTGTGCCGTGCGAGTGAGTAAAACAGAAACGAAGATACATACGTTTCTCAATGGGAATGGGACAGGAAACTCACCATGTTAGGGTTTTATTACGATCATTTGAGATACGTCATTCCCGCGAAAGCGGGAATCCAGGAGGAGTATCCGACGGCTTCTGCTTGAAGATCCTGGATGCCCGCCTGCGCGGGCATGACGAACTTCAGGCAATCAGGGCCAGTATAGCAAACTATTAGAGAGAAGGCGTCTTACCCATGAACATGGAATTTTTTGTTGACCCCTCACGGTGCATTGGCTGCCAGACGTGTTCCCACGCCTGCTCGGAGTGTGACAGTCACCGTGGTATTTCGATGATCCACCTCGACTTTGTTGACCGCTCTAGTTCTCCGCAAACCACGCCGACAGTGTGTATGCATTGCGAAGATCCGACGTGCGCCAAGGTGTGCCCTGCCGACGCAATCAAACAAACCCCTGAAGGAATTGTTCAATCGGCGCTCAAGCCACGTTGTATTGGCTGCTCGAACTGTGTGTTGTCGTGTCCCTTTGGAGTGCCACGCTACATGCCGGCGCAGGATCAGATGATGAAGTGCGACATGTGTTACGATCGCACCTCGGTGGGATTGGCACCTATGTGTGCCACCGTCTGTCCTAGTGGCGCGCTGTATTACGGCCCGCGTGAGACGATCGCGCAGACACGGCGCGAAATCCCGACCAACACTTTCACGTTCGGTCGTCGGGTAGTGACAACGAAGGTAAACATGATGATCGGACAAGCAGCCGAAGCATTGGACATTGATGTTACTAGCTTCATGACGGGGGCTGAGAACTGACAATTGCGGATTGCGGATTGATGAATGCGGATTAGAGAAATGAGGAGACTATGAGTACTATTCGCGACAACATGTCAGATGTCCTCCTGCCTGATGAAAAAAATCAATCCCCAATCCCTAATCTACAATCCCCAATCCGCAATCTACAATCGCTAATCCGCAATCCGCAGCCTTTCCCATCTCTTGGGAGGAAGAACACGCCGTCACACGTCGGACCTTTATGTCGTTCGTACTGCTACTCTCAACCACTCTTCTCGCCAGTACGGGTCTCCTGGGTCTGACAGGCTGGTTGCGTCGTAAGTCGGCATCGCAGTTAGCCCCTGCTCTGATTGCCACGGTCCAGGACATTCCGGTCGATGGCGCGAAACTGTTCTCTTATCCGACTGCGCATGACCCCTGTTTGCTCATTCGTCTCTCGCAAGACCAGTTTGTCGCCTACAGCCAAAAATGCACCCACCTATCCTGCCCAGTCACCTACAAGGACAAAGAAAAGGAATTCTATTGTCCGTGTCATGCTGGGCGTTTTGCCTTGGACGATGGGCGCGTACTTGGTGGTCCACCACAGCGGCCACTCCCACGCATTCTTATCAATGTGGCTGGCAACGAGATTTGGGCGACAGGAGTACGGGCATGAACGCTCTGCCAACGACGGCACACCAACAACGAAACAACGTCCTGTCTTTGGTCATAGTCTCGATGATTGCTTTTCTGTGTCTACAAGTGTGGCTGCTGATTGAAGTTATCCAGACCTCGTTAGGTGCGGAAGGAAGTTTCTCTTTACTGGCAACTTTAGTTTCGACCCTCTGTGCTGTTGGCAACTGGAAACTTTGGCAGTTACTTGATCGTAGAATTGACAACTTCAACCGATAAGCAAGAAAAGCCTTTTATAAGGAGTATCCATGCAAAAGACAGCCTTTGAGCGCGAACATATTGTTGAGCAGATTAAAACCTTTTTCAGCGGTATCCATGATATTTCTGATTTCTACCTCCGCATGTACACGCTGAATGGCATGTGTCGCACCTGCGACGGTCGCGGGCATGTGAATAGTACTGCGGAGCAGTGCCCAACGTGTCATTCAAGCGGGAGTAGTGACGTCTGGCGTAACGCCGCATTGGCCAAGCACCATGAACAAAATCGATGAATCTCCACAGCAAGGTGTCCCTAACAAGGTCTATCTTGTCGGGGCTGGGCCAGGCGATCCAGGGCTCATTACCGTACGCGGCTTGAGCGCCGTACGGCAAGCGACGGTCGTTATCTATGATCGCCTGGTTCACCCTTCCCTCGTCGAAGAAGCACCACCGACCGCACGACGGATATACGTTGGGAAAGAGTCCGGTATTCACTGCGTTCCACAAGCGCAGATTAACCAACTATTAGTGAAATACGCAGCACAAGGAGAACGGGTAGTCCGTCTCAAAGGCGGCGATCCATTCATCTTTGGCCGTGGCGGAGAAGAAGCCGAGGCTTTGGTCGCTGCGGGAATCCCTTTCGAGATTATTCCTGGCGTCAGTTCCGCGGTCGCTGTCCCTGCGTATGCCGGCATTCCAGCTACTCATCGCAAAGTCGCCTCGTCGTTCGCGGTGGTCACCGGCCATGAGGAAGGCAACAAAGATCACAGTGCGATCGATTGGGCACGGCTTGCAACCGCCGTGGATACACTGGTTATTCTGATGGGCACAAAAGCGCTACCGCAAATCACGGCGCAGTTGATCCAGCATGGTCGCGCACCAGAAACACCAGTGGCGCTGATCCATTGGGGAACAACGAGTGATCAGCAGACGGTGATCGGTACGCTCGCTGATATTGCCGACAAAGCTGCGGCAATTCACGTAGAGCCACCAGCAGTGACAGTAATTGGAGATGTCGTGAATCTCGCCGAACGGCTCCAGTGGTTTCTCCCGACTTCTCCAGCATCCTCCCCTTCAGTGTCTGTGAGCACGAGCGACGCGAGCCGGCCTCTTGTAGACTCATACTCTCTGTGACACAGCTCACCTGCGATACACGACAATTAACCGCGCAATCCCCTCGGGCAGTTGATAACGGGTGACCCGTGGGAACCCCGCCTGCTCGATCATTGAGTAAATCTGCAGCCGTTAACGAGGTCTTGCGATGGTAGAGCCTGGCAAAGGCCACCTTGCTATAGATATCAAAGAAGGTTTGCTGGTGAAGCAGTGTTCTCGCGGGAACCAGTAGCACTCCTGTTGTCTACGCGGTCCGCAAATGGAATAATGTCGTTCATTAGCAGCCATTTCGAACGCGACGGCTCACGGCATCGAGATATCAACTCCCGTGTGAAAATCGAGATTCCACATGACTAACAGTGACGGATCAAGTTGGGGAGTATTCGAGCCGAACACTCCAAGGCATGTCGTCCTGAGCGGAGCAAAGGATCTCGCAAGAAAAGAGATTCTTCGGCCTCTGGCCTTAGATAACACAGTATGGGTGGGCGGCGTTGAACATAACATTCCCGGACATGTCCACCTGATCAAATTTAGATTTTTACAGCCATGCACTTGGAGATCACACTATGCAGATTCGCCTTATTGTTGGAATGGTATGCCTAATAACCCTAGTGGCCTGCCGCCCGAATACTCCCCAGCCTTCGACACAGACGTCCTCCGCTTCGAATGCTCCAGGGAATACCAGTAGTACTTCCTCTAACAAGCCTCTAGTAATTCGCGAAAGGATTGCTCCCGCCATGTCGCCTACGGAATTGAAATATCGAGTCCTGGAGCGCTTCCCCAATCTGTTCTTTTGTGATCCAGACGCGTATCCGGTCGCGTTTGCTAACGAAGCCGAATTGGCCAGGAAATACCTCCCAGAAATGCAGGCAAATCCAGAAGAGTTTCAGGCAATCTTGACGCACACGGGTCTCAGAGGATTGCGTACTTTCACCGATGAACAGGCGCTGCTCATTTACCGCGAACACAAGCGGTTGAGGGCAATGTACTTCGAACCCATTGGTGACAGTTATCAATTCCAGGTGCAGATCAGCGAGAGCAAGCAGGAAGGTTTCCTTATCAAGGGAGTCGTCAACAATGATGGGGTAGTCACAGTTCAAGAGCGCGAACCGAGTGTTGTCACTTGTCCGGTATGTCTCGCCCCCCAGACTCAGATCGCTACGCCCACAGGGCCAGTAGCAGTAGCAGACCTCCGTGTCGGCGATGCCGTGTGGACAGCGGACATGTCGGGTGTTCGTCTTGCGGCAACTATCGTGAAAACTGTACGGGTCCCCGTCCCCCTCACTCATCGGATGCTACATGTGGTCTTGGAGGATGGACGCGAACTGTGGAGTTCGCCGGGTCATCGAACCGTTGACGGACAACGTATCGCTGATCTAAGAATCGGGGATTTTCTGAACGACGGGCGCATTGTGCGGCTAGAGGAAGAGGTCTATAGGCAGCCTGCGACCTATGACATCTTGCCTTCTGGACACACGGGGCACTACTGGGCGAATGGGATCTTGATCGGTAGTACGCTGGCAGATGTACACTAACAAGGTGTGCCTCCACCACCGAAGCCATTGTGTTTTTCTAGAGCACCGGCAGGTGCGCGCAAGCCAGAGCAGAAGGGGAGCTGTAAAAGCTCCCCTTCTGCTCTGGCTTGAAAGAGGAAACTAATTCCACGTTAACGGGAACTACTGTCCGTCAGGAGCAACCTGGAGATTATAGGTTTCCTCCGCAGCGCGGGTGAACCAGTCGAATTGGGTAGTTCCGTTGATCAACTGATTGAAGCCCCAGGCACGGCCCCCACCAAGCGGATCAACCGTGATGGAAGAATAATCTCCCCAGCGGCACGACGCGCGTGGTTTATTCGGGAGGACAATGGTGTTACAAGCGTTTCCGAAGCCGTCGGTCGCAAAATTCGTCGTCGAGGTTCCTGCTAAACTCTGGGTCCAGTCAGCAGCACCGGCGTTGTTCGGACCCGAAAATGTGATCATCGCAGCCCGGCAGTCTATGGCTGCGCATACCGGTGGATTCGTACGCGAGGCGGTGATAAACGCCGGTGATCCGTCGACACCGGAGTTGGTGACGAACGACGGGTTAAAGAGGTGACTGGTAGCGGTCGACGCGAATGTCACGACAGACAGAGTGGTGGAAGCACTCCGTTGCAACCGATACCAGCGAATCAAAGGGCGAGCACCGGAAGCGATCGAATGAATATTCCAAATCCGGTCCCGCGACTGAAGACTGCCGCTCTGGAACCGACCATCGAGGCTATCAAGCCGCTGTCCATTCGGCTGGACTGCATCCGGAGGCACGGTCCAGGCCGGGATGGCGTAACTAGCGGCCGCCGCCAGGGTGTCGGTACCAATGGCACCTGCCGCCGTATAATTGAGGCGAAGGATGCTGCCGGCCGTACGCGGAGTGAGGAACACCGACTGGGTACTCGAATCCAGTACGATCGGTGGGGCGAGGTTGAAGGTAAGATTGTTAAAGCATTTGCCAGTGGTAGCGGCCCCTGTCAGGGTTGGCGCCTTGTCGATCGCAAGGATAGCTCCCGTCGCAGCACCGGCTGCTGGGAAGTCATTAGCCGTGATGAACCACCGATTGACACTCTTTCCAGCCTGCGGATAGTCCCAAAAGCTATTCGCGGTTCGTTTGCAAAAGACTCCCGTAGCGTCGCTCAACCGGAAACGGTATCTGCGCCAAGCTGAAGCCGTGGAGTCGGTGGACACCGCAAAATACTGATATTGATCTGTAATCCCGGTTTGCCGAGATTCCGCCGTCACAAAGAACCGCCCTGCAGCGCGGTCATACAGAACCCTGGGATCGAAAAGCGTTTGGTTAGCGGGAATCACAAAGTTGTTAAAAAATGTCTTCAAAGGCACTCGGCTGACGATCGTACAGCCAGCCCTGTTATAGACACCGATATCCACGTTGGTCACAACGACAAACCGGCTGAACCCTACCGCGCCGTGGACATCCGAAGGTGCACCTGCGGTAGAGATATTAGCGTTGCAGACAGCGGAGACAAACAGCTGATCTGGACCATCTCCGCTACTGCCTTTCTCCGGCACTTGGATGGATGCATTGCCCCCATCCTCCGCGTCAGATCGTGCGGCCTGTCCCTTCAGGGCGTTCAGAGCTGCATCGCCCATAGGCACTCTGGTCCGTATTTCCTCGCGAGTCCCCGGTGCTGCATTGATCGTCCTAGCTGGCATACGAAAAACACTTCCACCTTCAGCCTTCTGGACGGACTCACTAGCAGCGTATGCAGACGCGGCAAATGCCGCTGGCAGAAATATTACTCCAAATAACTTCTGAATTTTGGATAACTTCATGATTATCTCTTCTCCCTTCTGTGTAAGTTAGTAGGTCAGGATGCAAAAGGATTTGCCCCTCTGAAAATTGCCCCTGTTTATAACAGGAAATATACCTGTCTATGGAAAAGGTCTGCGGTGAGACTTTTCTTGAGAGTTTGTTGCCTTTCATGGAGGAGAACGCGCAACACTGGCAACCGCGAACCTCACGGATTGCGGCTGCCACTCAAGAAAGTATGGTACAGCGTGTTGTTCTTTTTTCTTGGTCCAAAGTACCCTCATAATGCAGCGGGCTCCACTGGTGGAATCTTTTCGCTTATCTCCTCTAAGCCAGCTGTCATTCTGGCGTGCATCGGGATCCGAGAATATTCAGAGACAGCAAGATGTATCCGGAGCGTGAGAATAGATGCCTATATGAGAGAGAAACAGTCAAGTGCCGAGCTGAAGAATCCGCTACTAAGAAGTCTCAATCTTCATTGAGGGCGATGTAACCAGCAGTTCTCATTATGGAGAGAAATGAGCCAGTAATGAGAATTGCTGCCTTCACGTGACAAAATTCACTTTCGTCGTGCCACAATCAATTGAGCAATGCCTCCAGAGAGTTGATAACGGATGACCTGTTGGAACCCCGCCTGCTCGATCATGACGCGAAAATCAGACGGGCTCGGAAGATAGGAAACCGAGCGGGGTAAGTAGGCATACGCCTGGCGGTCTGAAAGCAACGCGCCGACAAAAGGCACAACACGGTTGAAGTAGAATTGATGCCCCCACCGCAGAACGGGATTCGCAGGAGTATCAACTTCCAGCAACGCCACTCGTCCGCCTGACTTCAGCACACGCGCCGCTTCAACCAGAACCGCAGGAATCGAGACAAAGTTCCGCAAAGCAAAGCCGGAAAGTATCACTGTCGCAAAAGCATCTGGGAGGGGAACACAACCCGCATCAGCCTGAACAAATAACGCTCGGATCTGCCGCCGCCGAGCACCGACCAACATCTTGCCGGCGAAATCAACACCCACAACTCGCGCCCCGGTTTGCCCTGCAAGTTCACTGAGGTCGCCAGTCCCGCACGCGAGATCAACCACAACATCCTGTGCCGTCACTTCAGCAGCACGAATCGTCTGACGTCGCCAGGCTTGATCAAGTTGGAAGGAAAAAAGGCGATTAAGCGTATCGTAGCGCGGGGCGATGCGATCGAACATCGTCCGCACGTACGCAGCTTTGTCGTCTGGCGTGGGAAGCATTCCCTGCAATTGCGGATTGGCACTGACAAATTTGGGATTGCGGATTGGCGATTGCGGATTAGCACTGACAAATTTGGGATTGCGGATTGTAGATTGCGGATTAGCACTAGCAGATTGCGGATTGGCGATTGCGGATTGCGGATTGGTATTGACAGATTGGGGATTGGGGATTGGCGATTGCGGATTGACTTCTGAAGGTTGTTGCTTGGACATGAGTTTGTTCACTACCCAGACTTATTTTTCTTTGCAGTTTTAATCGATGCAACGGTAATGGCAACGAGTTGGCTCGCTTCAGTAGAAAGCGCAGTAACATCCTGATCGCGTAGCATGCCTGTCTCCACCAGAAGTTCAAGCCAGTAGACCGACTCATCTGCTTCTTCTTCAACAATCCCCATCTTTGCGATGAAGTCAGCCGGTGACCTTGCCCGGCAGGCCGCTCGGTAATTTGCCCCAACTGACGTACCACACCTGAGCAACTGTCGCCCGATGACATCAGCAGTCCTATTCCTAGGCAATCCTTCGACAAGTTGGATGACCCGCACGGCGAATGCTTTGGTTCGTTTCTGCATTTCGCTTGCATTCATCGTTTCATTCACTCACCTCCTCGTATTCCCCAATCTTCAATCCCTATTCCGCATTCTTCAATCCGCAATCTACATTCCGCAATCCATAAGCTGACTCTGAGCGTTCGCGGTAACAGCTCCACCGATGGGTTGCAAAGCGAAGAAGGTCGTAAAAATGCTCTCACCGACCAGATTCAGTTTGGTTTGAAAGGCATCAAGGAATTCATGAAGTCCCGTGGCAATGATGTCGTCTACTTGGCCATACGCTAACTCAGCTCGCAGCTGGCCCAGGTGTTGTTCAGCGGGATTACAAAAAGTGCCAATGGGCGTGCTTGATACCGCATGGAGCGATTCGTCGGCCTTAATCAGACAATAGTGCAGAGAACGTGGAAAATCGCGGTCAAGAAGAAGAAACTCCGCGATGCGGGCAGGACTCAGATCCTGGTAACGCTGGCGATACATTTCCAATGCGCTGGTAGAACGCAGTACTGCTGCCCACTGAATATCATCGAAGGGCGTACCAACATCGGCAACCGACGGGAGTAACAGAAAATACTTGACATCAACCATACGTGACGTTTTGTCAGCACGTTCAAGGAGCCGGCCCATGCGACAAAAATGCCACCCTTCACTATGTGACATGGTCGCATTGGTTAGTCCTTCAAACAGATGACTGGCCATGCGGACCTCATGGAAAAATTCATACGGTGCTTCGCGGACACGGGCCGTCGCTGCGAGATCATGGACCATAAGATAAAAGACGTTGACCTGCTCCCACATCTCTGAAGAAATGATTTCCCGCACTGAGCGGGCATTCTCACGCGCGGCCCGCAGACATGACAGAATCGAGTTGGTGTTCTCTCTGTCGAACGTCAAGAATTGCACGACGTTCTCGCGTGTTGCGTCCTTATACCGCTCGTCAAACGGACCATCATCACCCGTCGTGATGAGCAGCGGTTTCCATTGCTCGCTCGCACCGGCGGGCAAGTCTAACATTAAGTGCAGATTAACATCAATGAAGCGTGCCACGTTCTCGGCACGCTCGATATAGCAACTCAACCAGTACAGGCTATCAGCAACACGCGACAGCATACGTCCCTCAGTCGTACAATACCCAGGTATCTTTACTCCCTCCCCCCTGGGAGGAGTTCACCACAAGTGATCCTTTCTTGAGAGCGACCCGCGTTAACCCTCCGGGAAGTACATAAATGTCAGAGCCATAGAGAATATACGGTCGCAGATCGACGTGCCGCCCCTCAAAATGATCATCAACGATCACCGGTACCCGCGATAAGGATAAGGTCGGTTGTGCGATGTAGTTGCGGGGATTTGCGCGAATCAACCCGGCAAACTGTTCACGTTCGACGGGCGTCGCATGAGGGCCGACCAACATCCCGTAGCCACCGGACTCGTTGGCGGCTTTGACCACGAGCTTGTCGAGGTGCTCAAGAACATAGGCACGTTCTTTCTCATCCCAACAGACATACGTCGGAACGTTCGGAATGATGCTGTCTTCACCGAGGTAATACTTGATGATCTTCGGTA
Organism: Deltaproteobacteria bacterium; assembly: GCA_043772795.1. Lineage (GTDB taxonomy): Bacteria > Desulfobacterota > Binatia > Bin18 > Bin18 > VGTJ01. The sequence goes on along the minus strand of JAYVFX010000572.1, from coordinate 755 downwards.
CGTAAGCATACATGACTTTGTCATCGGCAATGCCTGTACCCGGCGCATTCGCCAATGCAATCCGTCCGGCTTTGTAGACATCCATCAACCCAGAGACACCTAAGGACGAATCAGGCTGGAAGGTCAGTGGATCAAGATAATCATCATCAATACGCCGATAGAGGACATCAACCTGCTTGAGTCCCCTCGTCGTACGCATTTGCACCAGGCCGTCAGCGACGACCAAATCGCGACCTTCGACCAGTTCCACTCCCATCTGTTGGGCCAAAAACGAATGCTCGAAGTAAGCAGAATTATAAATCCCTGGTGTTAGCACTGCCACGGTGGGCGACTGAATATACTCAGCCGCCAGCTCTTGGAGCATGTCTAATAGCTGGCCGGGATAATCATCAACTGGCCGGACACGAGACTCGCCAAAGACTTGCGGGAACGTCCGCTTGAGAATCTGACGACTTTCCAACACATAGGAAACACCGGACGGACAACGGAGATTGTCTTCCAGGACATACATTTGTCCATCGCGATCGCGAACCAGGTCTGTACCGGTGATATGACACCATACGCCGCGCGGCGGGTTGAGCCCAACACACGCCTGACGAAACGACCTTGCTGAGTAGACAATCTCTTCAGGAATGACCTTGTCTTTGAGCACTTTCTGCTCATGATAGATATCGTTGATAAAGAGATTGAGGGCGTACACACGTTGTTTGAGCCCGCGCTCGATCCACTTCCACTCAGCGGCTTCGATAATGCGG
>JAYVFX010000571.1:0-3500 GCA_043772795.1 Deltaproteobacteria bacterium | reverse complement strand
TCCACCAGAAGCGTTAGTTGACAATCCGCAACTAAATGCGCGAGGATTTTTCTCTAAGATTGCGCATCCGGAACTCGGACGTACGGTACGCTACCCTGGTGGTCCATTCTTTTTTACTGCGACCCCTTGGCGTATCGCGCGCCGTCCGCCATTGCTCGGAGAACATAATGCTGAGGTTTACCAAGGGCAACTTGGGATCAGCGATGAACGGATGGTTGCGCTGGTGAAAGAGAAGATTGTCTAACGAGGCAGAGGTTCCTTGCCTGATCCCCTGGAGACGTTCACAATAGGGCTGTCCTGTTCACCGAACAGACGATATCTGTGTCATTCCAGGAATGAATGCCTATGGACAAAAAGACGAAATTTAATCTCGGGTACATCTTCATTGCGGTTTGGGGAGTGGTGATTCTGCACAGTTTGTGGATGCAGTATGTGAATCCCATTGAGCAAATCCCTTACAGTCAATTCCAAACCTATCTCGCTGAAGAGAAAATTGAAGAGATACGGATTGGTCCTGACGCTATTCGCGGGAAGCTGAAGGAGGCACCCGCGGGACGCCCACAACAGTTCGTCACTGTTCGTGTGGAATCCGATCTTGCCGATAAACTCGCAACGCATAACGTCAAATTTTCCGGTGAGATTGAAGACACCTTCCTTCATGACCTCCTCTCGTGGATCCTACCTACGTTGCTGTTCTTTGGATTGTGGATATTTCTCATGCGCCGCTTTGCGCAACGGGAAGGACTTGGCGGTGGTTTTCTCGCCATCGGTAAGAGTAAGGCGAAGATCTACATGGAGAAAGACGTCAAAGTCACTTTCAATGATGTAGCCGGAGTCGATGAGGCCAAGATCGAACTGGAGGAAGTCATTGAATTTCTCAAAACCCCAGAAAAGTTTCGTCGCTTAGGGGGCAAGATTCCCAGGGGAATTTTGCTGGTCGGTCCTCCAGGGACAGGGAAGACACTACTTGCTAAAGCGGTTGCCGGGGAAGCGGGAGTCCCGTTCTTCTCGATCAGTGGGTCGGAATTTGTCGAAATGTTTGTCGGGGTCGGTGCGGCTCGGGTGCGCGACCTGTTTGTCCAAGCAAAGCAGAAATCACCTTGTATCGTTTTTATCGACGAACTTGATGCTCTCGGAAAAGCGCGAGGGGTAGGACCGATGGGACATGAAGAGCGAGAGCAAACGCTCAACCAGTTACTCGTCGAGATGGACGGCTTCGATGCGCGAACTGGGGTCATTCTCGTGGCGGCAACCAACCGGCCTGAGATCCTTGATTCGGCGTTACTCCGAGCTGGGCGTTTTGATCGGCAGGTCTTAGTGGACCGGCCAGATAAGATTGGCCGCTTGGCTATCTTGAAACTGCATGCCCGCGAAGTACCGCTCGTCTCTGAAGAGGATCTAGACATGATTGCTGCCATGACCCCAGGCTTCGCTGGTGCGGATTTAGCAAACATCGTGAACGAAGCTGCGCTACTTGCCGTGCGACGGGGAAAGGACAAAGTGAGCGTGTCTGAACTGCAAGAGGCAGTCGAGCGCGTGGTTGCCGGTCTTGAAAAGAAGAATCGTGTGCTTAACAAACAAGAAAAAGAGCGCGTCGCACACCACGAAGTTGGTCATGCGTTAGTGGCGTTAGCGATTCCTGGGTCTGATACGGTGCAAAAAATTTCGATCATTCCGCGTGGCGTGGCCGCTCTTGGTTACACATTGCAATTGCCAACCGAAGATCGCTTCCTCATGACCCGTTCTGAATTAGAGAATCGGATTGCCGTACTCCTTGGTGGGCGTGTTGCCGAAGAGATCATTTATCATGAGGTTTCCACCGGGGCACGCGATGACCTACTCAAAGCCACGGAAATTGCCAAAAGCATGATCAAAGCCTACGGCATGAGCGAGAAGTTAGGGAAAGTCAGTTTTGATAGTGAACGTCAGCCGCTGTTTTTACGCCCGAACCAAGGGGCGAGTGGTGGCGACTATAGCGAATCGACTGCGCAAGCAATTGATGCCGAAGTCCGACGTATCATTGAGGAGCAATACACTCGGGTGACGGCATTGCTGACTGCGCAACAAAACACCTTGCGCGATGCGGCGGAAGTGCTGCTACAAAAGGAAGTCATCTCCGGCGACGAGCTAAGAGCAATCGTGTCGCAGCCAGGAACGACAGCCAGAGTGGCAGCGGCGACAGCGGTACACTGAGGATGAGATGCATACGGTGTGATACGGTGTGATACGGTGTGAAAGGTAGTTATATGAATACGTCTCAAGCAACCATTGAGGATCTGTACCACATTCCTGAAAACGGCAAGGCTGAGATTGTCGATGGAAAGTTAATTCTTATGCCTCCCACCGGAGATCTTCCCAGTAGCGCGTCAGGCGAGATTTTCATTTCCCTTCATGCCTATGCCCAACGTACAAAACTTGGACGCGCATATCCCGATAATGCCGCCTTTATTGTCAACCTTCCCAATCGTAGGTCGTTCAGCCCTGACGCTGCGTTTTATGTTGGCCCACGAAGCGGTGGAAAGTTCTTGCAAGGCGCGCCGATTTTCGCCGTTGAGGTTCGCAGCGAGAGTGACTACGGTCCTAAAGCTGAACGAGAAATGGCCGCGAAACGTGCAGATTATTTCGCCGCAGGGACACAAGTTGTGTGGGATGTCGATGTCCTACGAGACGAGATCGTGACAGTGTACCGTGCGCACGATCCGACCAATCCGACGATCTATCGCCGTGGTAACATTGCAGAAGCCGAACCCGCTCTTCCCGGTTGGACAATGGCAGTGGATGAGGTGTTTGTTTAAACCGGGAGCGCGACCGTCTCGGTCGCCCCTACAGCGGGCGAGACGCCCGCGCTGGCGAATGTTTTCTTCCCCACCTCAGTGCCACCAAATCCCCCCACGCTTTGCGCGGCCCCTCCTTCGGCAGGCTCAGGACAGGCTTTGCCAAAGGGGGCTTTCGGATTCCCCCCTTAGAAAAAGGGGGGCTAGGGGATTTCGCCACCAGTGTTTCACGGCTGAGCCGTAATCCGCTCCTCCAGAGCGCGCATGCCGAGTTCACGGGCTGTGCTGAGCGCCGCGGTGAGCAGCTCCCTGGCTTTCTCGCCATCGCCGGACTGATCGCGCGTCAGCAGCATGGTGGCATACTGATACTGCGTGTGCGCTAGCCAAGGCCAGGCCTCCATGCGCGCGTTCATGGCCAGAGCATCCTCAAAGTGCCGCTCCGCGTCATCCCAGCGCTCTAGAGTGGTGGCTAACGCTCCCAAGTAGCGGGAGACGGCACCATAGCAGGCTACGGCATTGCCAATGACAACCGTACGTCCAGCGTAGGGCAGCAAGAGCTGATATAAGGTGGCGGCACACACCTTGTCTCCCAAGAAGATGCACACGTCCACCAGATACGTAATGCTTGCCATCCACAAAGCATCGCGGGGAATATCAGCGAAGTCATGCTGCGCCAGGTGCTCGAACTCCGCCTGCGTCTCCTGCGTCAGTCCAAGTTCGCTGTAG
>JAYVFX010000570.1:0-1839 GCA_043772795.1 Deltaproteobacteria bacterium | reverse complement strand
CCGGTTGTGTCCTCTTGCCTTGGGGGTAGAGACTTCTCTTCCTGAGACACAATCTGTGTGTCATCGTATTCATAGCCCAGTAGTTCCGCCATTGCCGTGGTGAGTGTTGGGTCATCAAAGGCAAAGGCCCGGAGCAAATCAGCACGGCTGGTGATAGGGCGTTTCATGGCTCCGTACCTTCTATGTTCTTTCCTCTCTTTCAGTCACATTGGCCAACATGGTCGGATGTTTTTTTAAGGTGTAAGGAGCCACTTCTTTGAGCAACACCTCTTGTTTTTTGACATCCTTGGGAGCCAGCTCAATCACCGCGCGAAGGAGATCCAAATACTCAGCCTGCCCAGGGAACGGGCGGAGCTGGTTTTCCACCGCAAAGGTACGATCCTTCACCAGCAGATCCGCCGCGCGTTGGAGAACGTCATCGTTGGTTTTGTCACGGAAATGGGCACGTCCACGTTCTTTCAGATAAGCAATGAGCGCGGCAGAATCACTGGGCAACGCGAGGTACAACACCAAACAGCGACGGATAAAAGCATCGGGCAACACGCGCTCGTCATTGGAGGTAATGATGATCAATGGTGCGATACCATCCTCAGGGATGCTGATTGGCCGCTCGTAGCCGAACGGGGTAAACTGTCCAGCCCCCAATGCTTCCAAGAGTCCATTCGGCACATCAGTCTCGGCCTTATCGATTTCATCAATCAGGACGACCCATCCGTTCTGGTGGCGAGTGCGATTGTCCCCATGGTTTAGCGGGGTCGAATCATTATTGACGTCCTGAGCACTTTCAGTGTTAAAGGCCCACCACAGCGGTCCTGGAAAAACAAATTTCCGTACCGCCAGATCGTTGGTAACGTCCTTCTTACCCAACGTGGCATAGAGTTGCGCTTCAGCCAGCCGCATGACTGCATCAAAGCGCCACAGTAGATCGCGCGACTCCGTACGCGAGTCAACCGTATACGAATAGAAAGCCCGTTGCAGTTCTGCTGCCACCGCCTCGGCCAATTGGGTTTTGCCCACGCCCGGCTCGCCGCGCACCAGCAACGGACGTTGCGCAGCCAACGCGGCATTTACAGCATCAATGCTCGCCTTATCGAACTTGTGTACCCGTTCCAATCCTGATCGGCTCGGTAGTTTGGTCTCGTGGTCTTTTTTGATGGTGAGAAATTTCATGCCGCACGTACCTGTGAGGTAGGAATCACCCGCGCTTGTATATGTCGCATATATTCGAGGACTTCAAATTCACGCTCACGCTGAGGTCTCGGCGGAGCTAATTCGACAAAGATTAATTGTGGTACATAGCGGCTCACTTCGCGAAGCACCTCTTTGCGGAAGCTCCGTTCAGGTGGCTGCTCTGGCAACCTGAGAACACAATAGATCGTGCGCTTGTTGATGGTACTGAGGGCTTTTAACGCACCACGCAGCCGTGTGGCACAGGCTTCAAGATCACGACGCAATTCAGCTTCCTCACCTCCACCAGCTCGAGATCGCTGGGGCTGGCTAGGCAAACCAAAGGTCGTATCTTTCAGCGCGAGGAGATCGAGCAGAAGATTTCTGGCAGCACGCAAAATCCCTATGCTTGGAACCTGAAGATCACCCGGACCTTCCTCTGGCCCGTCCGGGAGATCAATCGCCGCGTGTCCACGCGGGTCATTGTCGGCGGTAAAGCCAGCGAATTTTACTGGCTGTTGATCGTAACCAGCCATGATAATTTCCGCCAACGTCCGCGTGGAAACCTCATCCTCCACAAGACCGAACTTCTCGTTCGTAACCTGTTTGAAGAGCTTAAGAGCAGCAGTCGGCGCATAGTTCAAGGGTAAAAGGTGGCTAACGATACTCGCG
>JAYVFX010000569.1:0-1757 GCA_043772795.1 Deltaproteobacteria bacterium | reverse complement strand
GGTGCTAGGGGCTGGGAGTTAGGGATGGAGGAATCAAAGGACTGAGGACTGAGTCTTGAGAAAGGCTGGAGGCCGCAGGCTGTAGGCTAGAGGAGGAAGATGGGGGGAGCCTTTCAGCCTTCAGCATTACGCCTTCGGCATTTCCGGCATCCCCGTCTTTTGCCCCTTCGACTACGCTCAGGACAGGCTCTTGCCTTTCCTCATCCTGACTACTGACTACTGAATGCTAACTACTGGCTACTTCTTCCTGACTGACAACTGACAACTGATCACTGACAACTTTTCCGATGAACCGATACCCACGCCCATGCTGGGTCTCAATCACTTCTTGTTTGGTGCCGTCATCGCCGACTGCTATGCGTGCCGCGACAATACAGCGCGTGAGGGCGGTTTCACTGACCACTTGTCCTGGCCACAGCTTCTCCAAGAGTTCATCTTTAGAAACTATGCGATCGCGATTGTGCAAGAGATAGGCGAGGACATCGAAGACCTTGGGCTCCAGGCTAACGGGCTTCCCGCCCCGGCGCAGTTGATAAAGACGTTCGTCGAGTTCAAAGTCATGAAAGCAGTGGAGCATGATTACTCCTTCACCGGCATGGGAGCATCAGGACCACCCTATAACACTCTCCTCTCAAGACGAACAAGAGGCACGCTTTATCCTGCAATCATTCTTACAAATTTGGGATACAACTGAACTTTTGCAAAATTAGAGAAGTTGTAAATGTGCTTTAATCCTCATTGGCTGCCAGCCATCCAGCGTCGCCCGCTCAATCGCCCACGAGATCGTTTTCCCCAGTGTGTCGCGCAGCACGGCGCGGCAGGCTTCGCCGATGGTCGTCAGCGTCTCGGTGGCCCACGCACGCGCACGGCCCTGACGCAATTGGGCCATGAGCAGACTATGCACCAACAGCACGAGGTAGAAATGCCGCGTCTGGCCCTCACCGCTGCGCAGTTGACAGTCGCCCAAGCCCAAATGCTGCTTGCCGTCCCGATGCAGAGTCTCCGTGCCGGTCCAGCGTTGCCCATAGCCGCGCAACACCCGGGGCACGTCCCAGTGCGTTTGATTGGTAATCAAAATCTTGACCGGGGCTTTCCCATTCCAATGGTCCCAGAGAATCACCACGCGCACGGCGTGGGTGTAGGTGGGCAACCAGATCTTCTTGGTGAAGTACCACTGCGTGCGCTCCCCGATCGTCACCTTCTTGCGGTCCCCGACCGGAATCTGCGCTGCCATCTCGTCAGCGCGCAGTTCGACCCCGCGGAACCAGACTTTGCGGTTGAACTTCAAATCTCCGACATACGCCCGCCCGTGCCCCGCGATATGATTGCCGATCGCCGCATTGGTGAAATAGCTGTCAAACGCGAAGGTGCCCGGAATCTGGTGTTCGACTACCCAATCCACCAACTCACAACACAAGACCGTATGACTCTTGAACGTGGCCAGGCGCTGCGCGGGTTCAGGGGCTGCGGCAAAGCCACCGGGCTGGGCGTCCACTCGCGTCCGCTCCGCCTCGCAATCCTCCCGCTTACGAAAGCGGCGAAACTCCAACGCATAGTGTTTCCCCGACAGACACACGTAGTTGGCAATCAGATAATCGTGCGCGATCTTATGCCGCTGCTCGGCGTGATCCCAAAAGTACCCCACGTCCTCAATCAGTTTCCCCGCATGATCGACCAGCGTATTGTCAATCGGAATCACCCCGCTCGGCGCGTAGCGCGTCTGCCCATCCGCTTGCAACCACGCCAAGCGCTGCTCA